>NZ_JBFBGK010000045.1:0-60303 GCF_040684615.1 Streptomyces sp. NPDC089919 | reverse complement strand
CCTACCGCGGGGGCCCGGGGGGGCGCCCGCCCCGCCGGGGGGGCGCCCCCCCCCCCCCCCCCCCGGGGGGGCCCCCCCCCCCCGCGGGCCGTGCTGGTGGGGCGACCGGTGCGACCGGCGCGGCTCAGCGGGCCGGCACGTCCGGGATGGTCTCGGACGGGCGGGTGGTCGGGACGTAGCCCTGGCTCATGGCGGAGGCGGGGTTGAGGTCCTTGTGGATGGCGCGGGCCACCGCCTGGATGGTGGCGACGCCGTAGTCCATGGTGCTGTTGTCCTGCGACAGCACGGTCATGTAGTAGTCGTGGCCGCCGCCCTGGAAGGCGCCGATGCTGTGCACCCGCCAGCCGTGCGTGGCCCGCGGCAGCCAGCCGTTCTTGACGTACACCTTGACGGAGGACGGGGCGCCCGCCGGGGTGCCCCAGCGCTGCGAGGAGATCACGGAGTTCATCAGCTTCAGGGCGTAGGCCCGGGAGTTGTCGCTGAGGACCGTGTTCTTGCGGGTGAGCAGCGACAGGAGCTTCTGCTCGTCCTGGACGGTGATCCGGGTCAGGCCCCAGTAGCCGTCCGCGCCGGGCACCGTCTGCGTCATGCCGGCCGCGGCGAGGAAGCCCTTGACCTTGGTCACGCCGAGCTGGCGCCACAGCGCGGTGGTCGCGTCGTTGTCCGACCGCGTGATCATGGCCTTGGTGAGGTCGACCTCGCGCTGGGTGAGGTAGCGGTTGGTCTTCTTCGCGTCCCACAGGAGCGTCGAGAGCACCGTCGCCTTCACCACGCTCGCCGAGTCGTAGCCCGTGGTCGAGCGGAGCTTGCAGCTGGTCTTGGTGGTGCGGTCGTAGAGGCCGACCGAGACCGTGCCGGCCCGCGAGCGCAGGGCGGCGGTGATGTCCTTCTCGAGCTTGGCGGCCAGGCCGGCCTTGCCGGAGGTGCAGGAGACCTGCGCGGTGGCGGCCTCGGCGGGCGTGGCCATCGCGACCAGCGGCAGCAGCATGCCGGCGGCGATCCCGCCCGAGAGCATGCGGGCGCGGCGCGATATTCGGTGAGTCATGTGTGGTGTCCCCATCCCCTGAACGGCGAGCGAGGGCGCTGTGGCGCACTCGCCTTCATGACTCGTGCGGGCGGCCTCTTGGTTGTCGCCTGTAAGGAAATATTACCGACCTGAGATTTAGCGGGGCGTGAGGGGCCACTTCGCGACCCCCTCGCTCGTGCCCGGCGGAGCGAGCACCGCTTCCTTGGGCCGGACGCCGGCCGGTGCGACGAAGGATACGAACCCGCGGACGCAGTCCCCGGGCCCGGACAGCCGGGTCTCGACGGGGAACCGGGGTGTCGCCGCGATGCTGTGGTACTCGGGCTCGGCCCGGACCCCGTCAGGGAAGGCCAGCTGCCACCCCGCGCTGGTCGCGGACAGATGGCCGCTCAGGGTGCAGATCCGGATCTCCAGGGCGGCCCAGACGTCCCCCTTCTGCCCGGCCTCGGCTGCGAGGGGGGTCTGGGGGTCGGCCACCGGCTGCCGGTAGGAGAGCACCTGGGCGGTGACCTCCGCCGGCGGGCCGTAGCTGCTGTTCGTCGTCCACCGGTAGGTCCCGCCCGGCTTCAGCACCTGCCCGGGCCGGGCGGAGGGGCCGGTCACGGTCGCCGAGGGGCCCGCGGTCGGCGGCGGGGAGCCGCCGGGTTCGTCGTCGGAGGAGCAGGCCGTCAGCAGGCCGGCGATCAGGAGTGCGGCGGCCATCGGCCCGGCCGCAGGTCGGACGCGGCTGTACATGTGCGTACCCCCCCGTGGGTCACCGCTCGTCAGCGGGACCATCCTCACGACGGGCGCGGCGGCGGTCAACGGCGGCTTTCGGCCCGCGGCGCCGGCCGGTACCCGCCACCGCGGCCCGGTGCGGCGGGGTCAGGAGGCGGCGTGCCGCCGGTGCACGGCCGCGGCCAGGTCGGCGAGGGTGGCCTCGCGCAGCTCCTCCTCCTCGACCTTCACCCCCAGGGTCTCGTGTACGGCGATGGCCATCTCGACCACCATCAGCGAGTCGACGAGCAGATCGCGCATCGCCGCATCCGGCCGCGCGTCCGCGGCGGGGACGTCGAACTTGTCGACGAGCAGGTCGCGCAGTGCGGCGAAGACGGATTCCTGGGCGGAGACGGTGGTCACGGGTACCCCTCGGTCAAGCGGATGGACAGCTGAACTGAAAAGCGATTCCCGATACGGGATCTTCGTGCGCCCACATACGTACCATTGCCGGTACGTTTACTCAAAACCCTTCATTTGTAGGCCACTTCATGGCTATGGATATGCGGAGCGGGGACCATTCGTGTCTGATGCGAAGGCCGACCTGATCGAACTGCTCGGGGCCGCCGGCGAGGAACTGCGCCATGCGGGCAAGCTGTTGGGCGATGCCGGTGAGATCGCCTGGGACCGGTTACTGGACTGGTTCGTCGACGACTACTTCCGGGTCGACCTGCTGGGGCTGGAGAACGTCCCGGCCGCCGGACCGGCCGTGCTGGTCGCCAATCATTCCGGCGCCTACGGACTGGACGCCTTCGTCCTGCAGAAAGTACTGGGCCGGAGCCTGGGCCGGACCGTCCACTATCCCGCGGCGCCCTTCCTGTTCCGTTTCCCGGTATTGGGCTCGTACGCCCGGAAGAACGGCGCCTTCCCGATCAATCCGATGGTCGGAATGGAACACCTGGCCGGTGGTGAACTCGTCGGGGTGTTCCCCGAGGGCGTCTCCGGACTCGAGAAGCCGATGCGCGAGCGCTACCGGCTGCGGCCCTTCAGCCCCGGCTTCGCGGTCAGCGCCCTGCGGGCGGGGGCGCCGGTCCTGCCGGTGGCCCTGGTCGGCGCGGAGGAGTCGGTACCCCGCCTGGGGGAGGTGCCGGCCCTGGCCCGGCTGCTCGACCTGCCCTTCTTCCCGGTCACCCCGCCCTTCCCGCTGCCCGCCAAGTGGACCGTCACCATCGGCGAGCCGATCCCGGCACCCGCGCGGCCCGAGTCGTACGCCGCCCGGGCCGTCGCGGCCCGCGACTTCAGCGAGCGCGCCCAGGCCGCCGTCCAGGAGCTGCTGGACGGCGAACTGGCAGGCCGCGAGACGCCGTTCTGGTAGCCGGCGGACCGGGTCAGCCCTCGGTCACCGCCCGCACCGCGGGCCACACCAGGGTGGTCGACCCCCAGGCCAGACCGGCGCCGTAGGCCGTCAGTGCCACCCGCCGACCGGGCACCAGCGTCCCGGCGGCGGCCGCCTGGGCCAGCAGCACCGGCACCGAGGCCGCCGCCATGTTCCCGTACGAGCCGATGTGCGTGAGCACCCGCTCCGGGGCCAGGCCCAGTTCGGCCGCGAGGTCGTCGAGGATCCGCTGGTTGGCCTGGTGGGCGACGACCGCGTCCAGCTCTTCCGGCGCCCAGCCGGCCAGCTCCCGGGCCCGGGTCACCGACTCGCACATGCCCACCACCGCCTGCTTGCGCACCGCGGGCCCGTCCATCCGGAAGTACGGGGAGAACTGCGCCCCCGGATCGGCCAGTTGGGCCTTGCGCGCCCGGGCGCCGCCGCCCGGGACGGCCAGCAGGTCCGCCTGCGCCCCGTCGCTGCCCAGGTCGAACGGGCCCAGCGCGCCGGCCTCCGCCGCCGATCCGGCGCGCAGCAGCACCGCCCCCGCCCCGTCCCCGAAGATCGCCCGCATCAGCCAGTCCGCCGGGTCCATGAAGGCCGAGAACACGTCCGAGGCCACCAGCAGCACCCGGTCCGCGAGCCCGGCCGTCACCATCGAAGAGGCCACGCCCAGCCCGTACAGGAAGCCGCTGCAGCCGGCCGCCAGGTCGAAGGCCGGCACCTGGCCCAGGCCGAGCCGGGCGGCCACCTCCGGCGCTCCGGCCGGGCAGAGCCGGTCCGGCGAGAGGGTGGCCAGCACCACCGCGTCCGCCCGGTCCGCGCCGGCCGCCGTCAGGGCGTGCCGGCCGGCCCGCACCGCCAGGTCCACGGTGGCCTCGCCGTCCGCCACCCGCCGTTCGGCCGAACCGATCCGGGCCCGGATCCACTCGTCGCCCACCGGACGGTCCCCGCACAACTGCGCGTTGGTCAGCGCCCGCGGCGGTACGTAGGCCCCCAGACCGGCCAGCACCGCCGCCCGGCCGGGGGGAGCCGGCGGCCCCGCCGCACCCGCCCGGCCCCCGGCCGCCCGGTCCGTCACCACGTGCCTCACTCCGCCAGCCGCAGTGCGGAGCGGCGGACGGCGGCAGCCGCCTCGGCGCAGCGCTCCGCGTGGCCCAGGAGGTCCGTACGGAAGCGCTCGCCCGTCCCGTCCGCGTCCCAGCCCGGGTTCCCGGCGCAGACCGTCAGGCTCTCCGCGTGCCGCTCCAGCCGGTCCGCGCTGGCCCGGGCCAGCGCCCCGTAGGCGGCCGGGGAACAGCCGTACGCGGAGACCGGGACGGCCGGCTGCGGAGCGCGGGCCACCCGGCCGTCGCCCGCGCCGCCGGCCGGGTCGGCGACCGCCACCAGGAGCCGCCGCGGGTCCAGCGATTCCGGCAGCCTCCCCGGCCGCAGCTGCGGGGCGAGCAGCACCGGCGCGGAGACCGCGAAGACCGCCCGCACCACCGCCTCCGCCACCTGCACGGCGAAGGCGGCCGCCGCGCAGGGCCCCGGCGCCCCGCACAGCGGGATCCGCTCGGTCCGGCCGCCCGCCGCGGCCTCCGGCAGCCATCCCGGTGCGCACAGGATCTCGGTACCGGGCTCCAGGGCCGTGCCCCGCCAGACGAAGGCCGCCCGCACCGGGTGGAGCACCGCCGACACCGGGGGGTACCGGCGCAAGGACTCGGCCACCGCGTCCTCCGGTCCGCCCGCGCACCCTGCGGCCAGCAGGGCCACCGCCCGCAGCGCCGGCCCGGCCACCGCCTCGGACACCAGGGCCAGGGCGTGCGCCACCGCCGCCGGGTCCCCCGGCCGGGCGGCACCGTCCTTCCCGCCCGGCTCCGGGCCGGTCAGGTACGGCTCCAGCCGCCGGGACAGGGCCCGCCGCCGGGCCGCGTGCCCGCGGCCGCCGACGGCCGCCGCCTCGGCCGCGGACACCTCGCTGAGCAGGGTGTCCTCCGCCGCGGCCGCGCCCACGACCACCCGGCGGGCCAGTCGCAGCATCCCCTGCCGCCACCCCGCCCACTCGAGGGTGCCGTCGCCGCGCCGGGCGCCGAGCACCGCGGCCGCCTCCTCGGCCGCGAGCGCGTCCAACTGCGCCGCCGGCCGGGTCGGCTCCCCGGCCCACTCGGCGTGCGGGGAGAGCCCGCAGCGGTGCCCGCCCGGGCTCAGCCCCAGGGCCGGGTCCAGCACCCCGGCCGCGGCCGCCGCGGCCGGCAGCTCCTCGGCGTCGGCCGCGGTCAGCGGGACCAGGAACGTCCCGAACGGCGTGCCCACCCGCACCGGCGCGCCGGACCGGGTGCGCCGCAGGTGGTCGAGCAGGCTCCGGGTGACGCCCTCGCGGGTCAGCAGGTCCAGCCCCAGCGCCCGGGCCGGGGCGTCGAGCCAGGGCATCCGCTGCGCGACCATGGCGGCGCTGAGCACGGCGTTCTCCAGCGCCCAGGCGCCGGCCGGCCGGGCCGCGCCGGCGGCGGGGGATTCTGCGGTGGTCATCGGATCGGTCTCCCTTGCGGTCACTTGTCGCGCAGCATGTACGGCTGGTTGGCGACGAGTTCGCCGTCATAGGCCATGATCAGTTCGTTGACCCGGTCGCGGTGGTGCGCCACCTCGCCGCGCAGGCTGTCGGAGTAGGCCTGCGGGGCGTGCGAGAGCGGGTAGTCGTACGACTCGTCCAGCCAGGCCAGTTCGATCCAGTGGGCCGGGATGTCGTGGGGCGAGACCGGGCCGCGGCCGTCCAGCGCCGGGATGAGGTCGTGCTTGTTGACCAGGCTGACCACTTGCGTGGTGTGGTCGGCGGGCCGCTTGTTGTCGATCGGCGAGCCCACCGCGATCACGTGCGTGAAGCGGTAGGTGGCGGCCAGCTCGGCGTCCATCGCCAGGTTCATCGCGGTCATCCCGCCCAGGCTGTGCCCGATCACCATCAGCTCGGACCCCTCCGGCACCCCGGCCCGGCGCAGCAGCTTCTTCGCCGCGCGGGTGTACGTGGTGTCCGTGCGCAGCAGTCCGTCGAAGGCGCCGACCAGGTCCTGCGGGGTGCTGTTGCGCAGCAGGCCGAAGCTGGTGCCGGGCAGCAGCAGGACGTGCCGGACGGCCCCGTCGGTGCACTTGACGCGGCGCAGCAGCACCAGCCCGTGGTTGCCCAGCGCCCCGATGTCGTTGACGTAGCTGACGATGTCGTTGCGGGAGGTGGCCAGCACCTTCGCCAGGATCGGGTCCGGATCGGTGCGTTCGGCCCGGCCGGGCCCGGGGTTGAGGAAGGCGAGCACGGAGCTGGGCAGGCCCAGGACGGGGTCGCTGTCCGGCACGCCCCCGGCCAGGGTGACCCAGGAGAAGTCGTCGTTGACCGGGTTCTCGTCCAGCATCCCCAGCAGCGCCAAGAGTTCCATCAGCACCGGGGTGAGCGTGGTCAGAGCCCGGGTCACACCCATCCGCTCGACCAGCGCCGACAGCGCCCGCAGCGCCTCGGTCCGGTTCCCGGCCACCATCGCGTCGGTGAGCCGGCGGGCCCACGGGGAGGTGAGGTTGGGGTGGTCGGTCGCGGCCGCCTCGATGCGCAGGGCGAAGGAATCCACGGCCATGGCGGTCTTCGCCGGCCGACGGTACGTCAGATTGCCCGCCATCCGGGTCAGTTCGCCGATCACCCCGCCGTTGGCGCCGAACCCGAGCCCCTTGGGATCGGTCAGCGCCCGGACGCAGGACAGGGCGGTGCCCAGCGCCCAGCCGGGCCGGCGCAGCGCCTCCAGGCCGAACCGCCCGCTGCTCACCGCGGCGGTCAGCTCGGCCCCCGCCTGCCGGGCGGTGAGCGCCGCGTCCGCGAGCAACACGGATGCCGAGATGAGCAGTTCGGGATCGACGCGGGTCGGGCCCGGCGGGGGAGGGGGTGTGTCGTCGACGGGCGCCGGCCGCTGCTGTCCGGGGAGGCGCCGGGGTGCTGTGTCGACCGCCTGAGGGGTCACGTTCCAAACCTCTCGTCGCTGCGCGGCGGGTGGGCCGCCGCGCGGTGCCGTGTGCGCTCGCATGGTGGCACCGCGGACGATCACCGGAACCGGCCCGACGGCCGCGCGCGGCCCGCCGCGGGGCGGCCGGGCCCGTGCTGGCCCTGCGGGGGCGCACTCCGGAGCGCGCGCCGTCCGCAGGGTGAACGCGCCGCCGCCGGATTGACCGGGTCGCCCGTGCCGGGCAACGCCGCAGGACGGGGACGGCCCCGGCGGGTGCGGATGCGCGCCGGCCGGGGCCGTCGGGTGAGGCGGGCGGGGGTCAGCCGCCGGTCGGCCGGACCGCCTTGGCCAGGGCGGCGCGCAGGGTGTCCGCATCGGCCGGGCTGCCCGGGTCTTCCCAGTCGACCTCCGTCCCGAGGGGGCCCTTGAAGTACGGGAGGGCGTAGGCCGGGGCGTCGCGCTGGAAGCGCCAGCTGTCGGCGAGGGCGCCGGTGTCCACCGCGTCAAAGCCGAGCGCGTCGACCAGTTCGGCGGCTGAGGCCTTGGCCGCCGCGTCGTCGCCCGCGATCAGCAGGCCCGAGCGGTCGGCCGCGCCGGCCGGCCGGGCCAGGTCGAGGAGGTGCTTGAAGTAGATGTTGTTGAACACCTTGACGACCTGGGAGGCCGGCAGGTGCTCCTGGACCAGCTCGCTGGTGGTGGTCCGCTCCGCGTCCAGGGCGGGGAAGGCGCCGTCGCGGTCCGGGTAGTAGTTCATCGTGTCGAGCACGACCTTGCCCGCCAGCTCCGCCGCCGGCAGGTCGCGGTAGTTGACCAGCGGGATGGTCGCCACCACCCAGTCGCCGGCCGCCGCCGCCTCGGCGGGGGTGGCCGCCCGGGCCCGCGGCCCGAGCTCGGCGACCAGGTCGCCCAGGGTTTCGGGGCCGCGGGAGTTGCTGAGCACCACGTCGATCCCGGCGGCCACCGCCAGCCGGGCCAGGGTGCTGCCGATGTTGCCGCTTCCGATCAGTCCAAGAGTTGCCATGCCGGTGCCAAGCCGCGCCGGCCGTCCGACTATTCCGGGCGGCGGGGGACGGGCGGCGGTTTTCGGCCGCCGGGCCGCCGGCCGGGGCGGGGCCGGCGGGCCGGGCCGGGGCCGGTGGCTCCGGCCGCCCGGTGGGGTGCGCGCCGGGGATGCGGTGGGGTCGGGGTTGACCGGAACGGGCTGCCGGCGGCGGGCCCCGCCGGAATTGCCGGGCGCCCGGGCGGGACCCCCCTCTACGATCGACGGCCTGTCATGGGCACGTACGCGAGGGGGCCTGCCGCTGTGGAGTGGCCGTGGAGCAGGAGGAGCCGGCGGGGGCGTGCGCGGCCGGCGCCGGAGCCGGCGTCGGAGGGCGGGCCGGCGCCCGGGGCCCCGGGGGAGCCGGACCTGGAACGTGAACGCGAACGGGCGCGGGAGCGGGTGCGCGAGGCCTGGGGCGACCGGCTGGTGCCGTGGCAGGAGTGGCTGGCCGGCTCGCGCACCGGAGCGCCGCTGTTGCTCTGGTGGTCCCGGGCCGATGACCTGACCGCCCTGATCGGCGCGGAGCGCTACGAGGAGCGGCTGGTCGAACTGCTCGGTGCGGCCGCCCCGCGGGACCTCGCGGCCCTGGGGCTGGGCTGCAACCGGCGCAGCGACCGGTCCTGCCGGGAGCCGGGCGTGTGCGGCCTGGACCCCGTCCCGGCCGCGGACGGGGGCCGGCCCGCGGTACGGTCCGGCCCGGTCGCCGGGGCGTGCAGCGGCTTCACCGACCTGTGGACCCCCTTCCGGATCCGGGTGGAGTTCACCGCCGACGACCGGCGCAGCGCCGTGCTGCTCGCCCGCGACAGCGCGGCCGAGGCCCGGCTGTGGGTGGACGGGGTCCCGGTGGCGCACGGCGAGTGGCTGGACGACTTCGGGTACTGGCAGGAGGACCGCTACTTCGTCATCGACGTGGCCGGGCCGCCGGACCACCCGAAGCAGGGCCACACCGGCATGCCGGGTCGCCTGGAGGACATCGTCTCGGTCCTGGTGCACGACGCCGAGCGCGGCGCCACCCACCTCCTGGCCCCGGAGCCGCACCAGACGTGGGAGTGCCCGGTGGTGCGCGTGACGGGGGGACAGGCGCGGGTGTACGCGGACCTGGCGGCGTACGAGGCGGGGCGGGTGGACCGGGTGGTGGGCGTCGGGGGGTGAGGGGCGAGGAGCGAGGGGTGTACAAGGGCCGCCGCCGCGCGGGTGGGGGCTGGTGGGGATACCGTCGGCGGCATGGAGGGTGATCACCACCGGTGGCGCCGGTGCCTGCTCGGTGGCGCGGTGTTCGCCGTGTGCATGGCCGGGACCACGCTGCCGACCCCGCTGTACGGCCTCTACCAGGACAAGTTCGGCTTCTCCGAGCTGATCGTGACGGTGGTGTTCGCCACCTACGCCGTCGGGGTGATCGGGGTGCTGCTGCTGGCCGGCAACGCCTCCGACGCCGTCGGGCGGCGGCCGGTGCTGTACGCGGGACTGGCCTGCGCGGCGGTCAGCGCCGGGTGCTTCCTCGCGGCCACGAACGTCGGCTGGCTGTACGCGGGGCGGCTGTTGTCGGGGCTGGCGGCCGGGCTCTTCACCGGCGCGGCCACCGCGTACGTGATCGAACTGGCCCCCGCGGGCGGGGTCTCGCGGGCCACCTTCGTGGCCACCGCCGCCAACATGGGCGGGCTGGGCTGCGGGCCGGTGATCTCCGGGGTGCTGGCGCAGTACGCACCGCGGCCGCTCTACCTGCCGTTCGCGGTCCACCTGGTGCTGGTGGCGGCCTCCGCCCTGGTGCTGCTGCGGCTGCCCGAGACGGTGCGCGAGCGCCGGGCGCTGCGCACCGTACGGCCCGAGCGGCCCGGGCTGCCGCCGCAGGTGCGGTCGGTGTTCGTGCCCGCCGCCGTGGCGTCCTTCGCGGGCTTCGCCCTGCTGGGTGTGTTCACCTCGGTCAGTCCCGCCCTGCTCGCGCACTCCCTGGACGTGCGCAACCACGCCGTCTCCGGGCTGGTGGTGGCGCTGGTCTTCTTCGCCTCGACGGTCGGGCAGCTGGCGGCCGGGCGGGCCGGGCCGGGGCGCTCGCTGCCCTGGGGCTGCGCCGGGCTGCTGACCGGGCTGGCGCTGCTCGCCGGGGCGCTCCGCTTCGACCTGCTGGTGCTGGTGGTGCTGAGCGCCCTGGTCGGCGGGGCCGGGCAGGGGCTGGCCTTCCGCGGCTCGCTGGCCGCGGTGGCCGCGGCCGCGCCGCCGGAGCGGCGGGGCGCGGTGATCTCCACGCTGTTCGTGGCGGCGTACGGGGGCATCTCGGTGCCGGTGATCGGGGTCGGGCTGCTGGTGGGCCCGATGGGGCTGGAGGGGGCCGGGCTGGTCTTCACCGGCTGTATGGCCGCCCTGGTGGTCGCCGCGGCCGGTTACCTGCTGCGGCATCCCGTCCCGGCCGGCGGGTAGGGACGGCGCGGCGGGGCTCCGCGCGACGCAAGCGGCGGTCATCCGGACGGGGGGCCGCCCGGAGTGTTGGCCCGCGGGGCCCCTCGGGGGTCGGCCCATAGTGCCTGCATGACTCGCACCCGGACCGCGCTGCTGTGCGCCGCCGCCCTGATCGCCGCAACCCTCCAGATCACCCCGGCGGCCACCGCCGCCGGGCCGCCGCCGAAGGGTCACGGAGCCGACTGCGTGGCGAGCCCGGAGCCGGGCCGGGGCGCGGCCCGGGACGTGCTCGCGGTGGCCCGTCGGGCCCAGGCCGAGCTGGGGCTCAAGTCGGTGCTGCTGCGGGTGGAGCGGGGCGGCCACGAGGTCGTCACCGGCGCCCTCGGCGAGTCGATGACGGGGGTGCCCGCCACCGCCGACATGCACTTCCGGTCCGGCTCGGTCGGCATCGTCTACATGGCCACCACGCTGCTCCAGCTGGTCGACGAGGGCAAGGTGGACCTCGACGACCCGATCGCGCGCTGGCTGCCGGAGGTCCCGCACGCCGACGAGATCACCCTGCGGATGCTGGGCAGCAGCACCTCCGGCTTCCACGACTACGTGACCGACCCGGCCTTCCTGGCGGCCCTGCCCAAGGACCCCTTCAAGCACTGGACCCCCGCGGAGCTGGCCGCGTACCCGTACTCCCACCCGCTCTGGTACGAGCCGGGCACCAACTGGAGCTACTCCCACCTGAACTTCCTGCTGCTGGGCCAGGCCCTGGAGAAGATCACCGGGACCCGGCTGGACCGGCTGCTCCAGCGGCGGGTGATGGGCCCGCTGGAGCTGCGCGACACCCGCAACAGCTTCACGCCCGAGATCCAGCAGCCGGTGCTGCACGCCTTCAGCAGCGACCGGGGCTTCTACGAGGAGACCACCTTCTGGAACCCGTCCTGGACCACCGCCCCGGGTGCGGTCCTGACCTCCCACATCTGCGACCTGGCCCGCTCGGCCCGCGCCATCGGCACCGGTGAGCTGCTGTCCGAGCGGGCCTTCCGGGAGCAGCTGGACCCCGGCACCGTCGGCCTGGGGCACCCGACGGCCGTCTGCCCCGAGACGGTCTGCCTGCCGCAGACCGAGGCGAAGCACTTCGGCTTCGGGGTGATCGTGGTCAACGGCTGGATCTTCTCCAACCCGTCCTTCAGCGGGTACGCCGCCATCCAGGCCTACCTGCCGGAAAAGGGGCTGTCCATCGCGGTCTCCACCACGAAGGACCCGGACGCGGCGGACGGGAACACGGCCCAGGAGATCGCCCGCCGGATCGCCGCCCGGCTGGCCCCGGGGCAGCCGCTGGACGACCTCGCCTGAGGCCACCCGCCACCCGGAACTGAACGCGTTCAAGGGCGGATGCTACCGTCAGGACGATCGTAGGGGGACCCGGCCGCCGCACTCCGGCCGGCCGGGCCCGCCGACGGCACCCGAGTCAGCCCACGCGACGTTCAAGGAGTCCGGATGAAGCAGCACGAGGCGAGCGCCGGCCGTACCGCGCTGGTCGAGGGCCTCATGGAGCGGTTCCCGCACGTGCCGCGGGAGGCCGTCATCAAGGAGGACCTGCTGCGCGGCGGCATGGCCTTCGACGAGTCCGCCCTCAGCGGCACCGCCGACGGGGGCTCCGGCGACGTGAAGCCCAAGTCCTACTTCATCTTCTCCTTCGACCACCGCACCCTGCCCGAGCTCGGCGCCGCCGCGCTCAACCGGCCGCCGGAGGAGATCGTCCTCACCGGCGGCCCGTACGACCTGCGCCGCACGGTCGTCTCCGTCCGGGTCAACCCCGACTCCCCGTACGTCGTGCGCGGCGGCGAGGACGGCACCCTGGGCCTCTACCTCGACGGGGCGCGGATCGCGGACGTCGGCCTGCCGCCGATGCCGGAGTACTACCGGCACAAGCTCTCCAACGGCAAGTCGGTGATGGAGGTCGCGCCGACCATCCAGTGGGGCTACCTGATCTACCTGACGGTCTTCCGGGTGTGCCAGTACTTCGGCGCCAAGGAGGAGTGCCAGTTCTGCGACATCAACCACAACTGGCGCCAGCACAAGGCGGCCGGCCGCCCCTACACCGGCGTCAAGCCGGTCGAGGAGGTGCTGGAGGCGCTGGAGATCATCGACAGGTACGACACCGCCGGCACCTCCCGGGCCTACACCCTCACCGGCGGCTCCATCACCTCGCACGTCGGCGGGCTCGACGAGGCCGACTTCTACGGGCAGTACGCCCAGGCCATCGAGGAGCGCTTCCCCGGCCGCTGGACCGGCAAGGTCGTCGCCCAGGCGCTGCCCCGGGACGCCGTGCAGCGCTTCCACGACCACGGCATCCGCATCTACCACCCCAACTTCGAGGTGTGGGACCGCCGGCTGTTCCAGCTGCACTGCCCCGGCAAGGAGCGCTACGTCGGCCGGGACGAGTGGCACCGCCGCATCCTGGACTCCGCCGAGATCTTCGGCCCGCGCCAGGTGATCCCGAACTTCGTGGCCGGCATCGAGATGGCCGAGCCCTTCGGCTTCACCAAGGTCGACGAGGCGATCGCCTCCACCACCGAGGGCCTGCGCTACTTCATGTCGCACGGGGTCGTGCCGCGCTTCACCACCTGGTGCCCGGAGCCCACCACCCCGCTGGGCAAGGCCAACCCGCTGGGCGCGCCGCTGGAGTACCACATCCGGCTGCTGGAGGCCTACCGCGGCACCCTCGAGGAGTTCGGGCTGAGCTCCCCGCCCGGCTACGGACCGGCCGGCCCCGGCCGGGCGGTGTTCTCCGTCAGCTCCTTCATGGACAGCCTCGAAGGGCTCGAGTCGCCCGACGCGGACGTCCCGGGCACGCCGGCCGGCTGACGGAGCGGCCCCCGCGCTCAGCGGGGGCCGGCCAGCGGGCCGGGGCCGCCGCTCAGGGCGACGTGCACGCCGTCGGCGGCCACCCGCACCGACGAGGCCCGGAGCCCCAGCGGGTAGTCCCGGGCCGCCGGTCCCGGCCCGGCGGCCGCGCCGTCCAGGCCGAACCGGCCGGGGTCCGGCACCTCCCGGCCGAAGACGGTCAGCCCGGCCACCGTGAGCCCGACCCGGCCGTCCGCGAGCACCGGCCGCAGCGTCAGCCGCCCCGCGCCGCCCGGGCCGACCGCGGCGACCAGCGTGCCGCGCTCCGGGTCCGCGGTCACCTCGCCCACCGACAGGGCCGGTGCCCGGGCGCGGAGGGCCGCGGCCACCGATTCCGGCGGGGCGGTCACCTCCGCCCGGCTGCCGCCCACGGTGGGGTGCCCGCCCAGCCGTACGTCGTCCAGCCGGGCCCGTACGCTCACCCCGGGCAGCGGCCCCAGCCGGGCGTCCCCGCTGCTGACGTCCAGGCGGCCGATGCGCCCCCGCGCCAGGTCCCACAGGGCCCACCCGCCGGAGGTGGCGACCGACAGGTCCGGCCCGAGGGCGGGGGCGGCCCCGGCTATCCGGTCCCGGAGCACGCCCCGGGCCGCCAACTCGGCCGCCCCGGCTCCCAGTCCGGCCAGCGCGACCACCACCGCCGTCACCACGGCGAGGACCTTCCGGCGTCCGCGCCACCGGCCCCGTACCGGCCGCCGGCTCATCGCCGTCCTCCCTGCAGCGGCGCGGCGGCGGCCGGCGCCGGGTCCGGCGGGCCCGGGGGACCCTCCGGGTCGAGGTGCGGCAGCAGCCGGTCCAGCCAGCCCGGCAGCCACCAGTTGGCCTTCCCCAGCAGGTACATGGAGGCCGGCACCAGGAACAGCCGCACCACGGTCGCGTCCAGGACGACGCTCACCCCGAGCCCCAGGGCCAGCATCTTCACCGCCACGTTCGACGACAGCAGGAAGGCCAGGAAGACGCTGGTCATGATCAGCGCCGCGCAGGTGATCACCCGGGCGGTGGCGGCCAGCCCGGCCGCCACGGCCCGGTGGTTGTCCCCCAGTTCCAGCCAGCCCTCCCGGATCCGGGACAGCAGGAAGACCTCGTAGTCCATGGACAGTCCGAAGACGATCGCGAACATCATCATCGGCACGTAGGACTCGACCGGTACCGGACCGGCCACCCCGAACAGCGAACCGCCCCAGCCCCATTGGAAGACCGCGACCACCACCCCGTACGCCGCCGCGATCGAACACAGGTTGAGCAGCGCGGCCTTGAGCGCCACCAGCGGGCTGCGGAAGACCGCGAGCAGCAGCAGGAAGGCGGCGGTCACCACCACCGCGATGATCAGCGGCAGCGCGTCCCCGAGGGTGTCGGTGAAGGTCCGGGCGGTGGCCGTGGGTCCGGTGACGTACCCGGTGGCGCCGGTGCCGGCCAGCGCCCGGGGCACCGTCTCGTCCTGGAGGGTGTGGACCAGCTCGCCGGTGGCCCGCTCCTGTGGACCGCCGACCGGGGTGACAGTGGTGATCAGCAGCACCCCGTCGGGGCTGGCGGCCGGGGCGGAGACGGCCGCCACCCCGGGTACGGCGGCCAGCTCCCGCCGCAGCGAGTCGCCGAGCCGGCGGCCCAGCGCCGGGTCCGCGATCTGCGCGCTGTCCAGCTGGGTCACCACGGTGAGCGGGCCGTTGGCGCCGGCCCCGAACCCCTCGGTGACCAGGTCGTACGCCCGGCGGTCGGTCCGGCCGGCGGGCTGGGCGCCCGCGTCGACGTGGCCCAGTCGCAGGGCCGTCGCCGGCAGCGCGAGGGTGCCGAGCAGCAGCAGGCCGGCGATCAGGAACAGCCAGGGCCGCCGGCCGACCCGGGCCGCCCACCGGTGCCACACGTCGGCCTCGCCGGCCGGCTCGGCCACCGGGGTGCGCACGTGCAGCCGGTCGATCCGCCGCCCGAGCAGCCCCAGCAGCGCCGGGGTCAGGGTCACCGAGGCGGCGGCCGCCACCAGCACGCTGACCCCGGCCGCGGTGCCCAGGCTCCCGATCAGCCCGATGCCGCTGACGTACAGCCCGGCCAGCGCCATCGCGACGGTGGCGCCGGCCACCAGCACCGCCCGCCCGCTGGTGGCGACGGTCCGCCCCACCGCCCCGACCGGGTCCGCCCCGGCGTGCAGCAGCGCCCGGTAGCGGGTGGCCAGGAAGAGCGCGTAGTCCACGCCCACGCCCAGCCCCATCATCGCCGCCAGGGTCGGCGCGGCCTGGCCGAAGTCGAGGCGGGCGGCGAGCAGTCCGAGCCCGCCCAGGGCCACCGCCAGCCCCAGCACGGCCGTCAGCAGCGGCAGCCCCGCGGCGGCCACGCTGCCGAAGCCGGCCAGCAGCACCAGCACCGCGACCGCCAGACCGATGGCCTCCGAGACCCGGTCCGCGGACTTCGGGGTGGCCAACTGCCCCAGCGGCTCCCCGTACTCGACGCGCACCCCGTCGGCGCGCAGCGGTGCGACGGCGGCGTCCACCCCGTCGAGGTACGACCTCTCGAAGGCGGCCGGGTTGCCGTCGAAGCGGACGGTGATCCGGGCGGTGCGGCCGTCCGCGGAGACGGCGCCCGCGGTGCCGAGCGGATCGGCCACCGACAGGACCCGGGGCAGGTCGTCGAGCGCCCCGACGGCCTCCTCGACCGCGGCCCGGTGGTCGGCGATCCGGCCCCGCTCGGCCCGGAGCACGACCGGGGCGGGCGTGCCCGCCGAGCCGGGGGCGTGCGCGGTCAGCAGGTCGGCACCGGTCTGGGTGCGGGTACCGGGCAGCGCGAAGGTGTCCGCGTACGTGCCGCCCCAGGCGCGGTTCGCCAGCCCCAGCCCCACCAGCAGGAGCAGCCAGCCGGCCACCACCCGCCAGGCGTGCCGGGCGCACCAGGCCCCGCTCCGGTACAGCAGTCCGGGCCGTACGGCCGGTTCAGTCGTCATGGGCCCCACTGTGTACGGCGCGGGTAAGGGGAACGTGGGCCGATTATGGGCGGAAGGTAAGGGCGGGTCAGGCGGCCGGAGCCGGCGGCAGCACCAGGGTGAAGCGGGCGCCGCCTTCCGGGCCGTGGCCCTCGACGGCGAGGCCGCCGCCGAGCCGGCCGGCCAGCCGGTGCGCGATGGCCAGCCCGAGTCCGCTGCCGGCCGGCCGGGTGCCGCGGTACCGCTCGTACAGCGCCCCGCTGTCGAAGGCCACCCGGACGTCGTCCTCGGTGAGGCCGGGACCCCCGTCGCGCACCTCCAGCACCGCGCCGCCGTCCGGTGCGGCCCGGACCGCGAGCACCACCGGCGCGCCGCCGGGGGTGACCCGCAGGGCGTTCTGGAGCAGGCCGTCGGCGAGCTGCCGGACCCGGAAGGCGTCCGTGACCACCGGCACCGGCCCGTCCGGCCGCTCCAGCCGCAGCTGGACGCCCTGCCGGTCCGCCGGCCCCGACCAGGCGGCGTACGCCTCGGCGGCGAGGGCGCCGAGGTCCACCGGCGCGGCGGCGAGCCGGAAGTCCTCCGCCTCCAGCCGAGCCAGGTCCAGCAGGTCCCCCAGGAAGCGGTCCAGCCGCCGGGTCTCGTCGGTCAGGACGCCCCCGACCTCGGCCAGCCGCTCCGGCCCGATCAGCCCGTCGGCCAGGGCCTCCGCGTACCCGCGCACGGCGGTCAGCGGGGTGCGCAGCTCGTGGGAGACGGACTGCAGGAACTCCCGCTGCCGCTCCTCGCTGCGCGCCAGCGCCCCGTCGAGGTGGTTCAGGGCCCGGCCGATCTCGGCGGTCTCGCGGGGCCCGCCGACCGGGGCCGGCACCCCCCGCTCGCCGTCGGCCAGCCGGTGCGCCACCCCGGCGGCCGTCACCAGCGGCCGGGCGATCCGGCGGGCCAGCAGGGCGCCGGCCAGGGCCGCCCCCAAGGTCCCGGCCACCAGCGGCAGCAGCACGTCGCGGCGGACCCGGTCGGTGTCGCGGGCGACCACGGCGACGGGCTCGGTCAGCACCACCGCACCCCCGCGCACCCCCGGCCGGCCCACCAGCAGGACCTCCTCGCCGGCCAGGATCCCGACGGTGGAGACCGGCCGGCCGGCCAGCAGTTGCGCCGTGACGGCCGGGTCCACGGCGGGGGTGGCGGTGCCCGCGACGGTCCCGTCGGGGGCGATCACCGCCAGCTGCACCTCGTTCGGACCGGCCAGCGCCTGGGCGCCGTTGAAGAGGGCCGAGGACAGCGCCGGCAGCCGGCCGAGCACCGTGGCCTGCCGCGCCAGCTGCTCGCGCTCGCGCCGCTCCGCGCCCTGCGCGGCGGTGTGCCAGGCGATCAGCCCGGTGAGCGCGGTGGCCAGCGCGGCCACCAGCGTGGTCAGCAGCACGATGGCGCGCACCAGCGAACCCCGCCGTGCGCCGCCCGCGGCGGAAGACCCGGTCACGGAGTCGCGGTCGTCGCGCCGTAGCCCACGCCCCGGACCGTACGGATCGGGCTCGCGTCGCCCAGCTTGGCGCGCAGCTGGGAGACGAACACGTCGACCATGCGGGTGTCCCGGTAGCCCGGGTAGCCCCAGACCTGGGCGAGCAGCTGCTCGCGGGTGAAAACCTGGCCCGGGTGGCGCAGCAGCTGGAAGAGGAGGTTGAACTCGGTCGCGGTGAGCTCCACCGGCTCCCCGTCGCGGCGCACCGTCCGGCTGACCGGGTCCACGCTCAGCCGGCCGTGCTCGGCGGCCGGCCGGACCGGCGGGCCCGCGGCCCGCCGCAGCACCGTCTTGACCCGGGCCACCAGCTCCCTCGGGGAGAACGGCTTGGTGAGGTAGTCGTCGGCGCCCAGCTCGAGCCCCAGGATCCGGTCCGCCTCGGCCCCGCGCGCCGTGACCAGCAGGACCGGGGTCCAGTCCCCGGCGTCCCGCAGCGCCCGGCAGAAGGCCATGCCGTCCAGTCCGGGCAGCCCGATGTCCAGCACCACCGCCACCGGCCGCATCCGCCGGACGGCGGCCAGCCCGGCGGCGCCGTCGGCCTCGACGTGGACGCCGAAGCCCTCCGCGGCCAGGTAGAGCCGCTGGACGTCGGCGATCGGGCGCTCGTCCTCGACGATCAGCACCAGACCCCTGGACTCCGTCATCACTGCCCCTCACGTGCGGGAATGCCCGATGCTAACCGCCCCGGGCGGCCCGCCCGCCGGACCCGGGCCGCGCCCGTACCTTCCCCGAACATTGCGGCCGGGCACGGGGAACGCCCCGGCCGCGCGGGCGGTCGGGGCTCCGCCTCCTCGGGCCCGCGCCAGTCGCCGGCCCTTCCGCGCCCCGCCTCACCAGCCGGTGTCGGACGCTCCGAGGAGACGGGCCAGCGCGGCCAGCCAGCCGGGGGCGGGGGAGCGGCGGTGGCGGGCCGCGGCGGGGGCGTGGGCGGCGGCCACCGTGCCGCTGCGCAGGATGCGGACCGTGGTGCCGGTGCAGGCGGGGCAGACCGGGCGGGTCAGCGGGGACGGCACGCGGTGGCCGTCGACGGTGCACCAGGTCAGCAGGGCGCCGTGGCGGTCGATCGAGTGGTGCACCTCGTAGGACTGCTCCCAGCCGTGCCCGCAGCCCAGACAGGTGAAGGCGTAGGACTCGTGGACGCTGTCGGCGATGGCCGCGTGTCCCGTCCGGTCCTGGACGGGCTCCGCGACCGGGGACCGGACGTCGTGCTGGATGCTCATGAATGTGCTCCCGGGGTGTCGGACGGGGCCCAGGTCCTGTCTCCTCGGCCCGCCCTTCCAGAGAACCGCCGCGCGGCACCCCGGCGGCAGGCACGGACGGCCCCTCCTCGCCGGGATCCACCCCCTACCGAAGGAGGGGTGTCCGCCCGTACCGAAGGAGGGGTCGCCGCCCGTACCGAAGGAGGGGTCACCGCCCCTCGCGCCCTATGCCGGTCCGCCCCGGCCGCCGTCCACCGGCAGCTCGGCCCGTACGTCGAAGCCGGCGCCGTCGGCCCGGTCCGCCGCGGTCAGGGTGCCGCCGGCCAGCCGGACCCGCTCGGCCATCCCGATCAGCCCGTGACCGCCGGACGGCAGACCCGCCGGGCCGGGACCGCGGGGCGGGCCGTTGCCCACGTGGACCCGGAGCAGCGGACCCGCCAGGGCGACGGAGACGGTGACCGGCGCCCCGGGGGCGTGCTTGCGGGCGTTGGTGAGCGCTTCCTGCACCACGCGGTACGCGGTGCGCTGCACGGTGGCGGGCACCGCGTCCAGCCCGGGCCCGGCCCGCAGCACGGCCCCGGCCCCGGCCGGGCCCCCGGCCAGCAGCGCGGGCAGGTCCGCGAGGGTGGGCTGGGGTGCGACCGGGGTGTCGCCGCGGCGCAGCACCCCCAAGGTGGCCCGGAGCTCTTCCAGGGCCTGCCGGCCGGTGGCGGCGATCCGGCCGGCCTCCGACGCCCCGGCCGGATCGGCGGCCCGCAGCTGCAGGGCGAGCACGTCGGCGTCCAGCACGATCTGCACCACCCGGTGGGTGACCACGTCGTGCATCTCCCAGGCGATCCGGCGCCGTTCCTCCGCCCGGGTCCGGTCGGCCGCCATCCGGTGCTCCGCCGCCCGCCGGCGGGCCAACTGCTCCCGGGTGCCCAGGTACAGCCCGGCCAGCGCCCCGCCGCCGACGACGCCCGCCGAGTAGACCAGGGCCCGCGCCACCGGCACCGGCTGCTCGCTGGTCGCCTGGGACACCGTGTGGGCGGCCGCCCCGAGCAGGAGCAGCAGGATCCGGGACGGCGGCGGCCGGGACCCCTCGCGCTCCCCGCCGGCCAGGGTGAAGGCGGCCACCGCCACCGCCACCGGGTCGGCCCGGAACAGGTCGGCCGCGAACACCGCCAGCGCCACCGGGACCACGTACCGGCGGCGCACCAACAGCAGCGCGCCCACCGCCAGCGTCAGCAGGACGCCCGCCGTCGGGTACGTGGTGGGCAGCAGGCCGCGCCGGACGCCCTCGAAGGAGTTGAGCAGCCCGTACGCCACCGTGAACAGCGCGATGGCCCGGTCCAGCCGGGCCTCCCGGGCCGCGGCCGCGCCGCCGGCGTCCGGGGCCCCGGCGGCCGGACCGGCGGCCGGGGCCGTCACCGCGGGGGACCCGCCTGCGGCGGGCCGGCGGTGTGCGCGAGGACCGCCAGCTGCACCCGGTTGGCCGCCCCCAGCTTGTTCAGCATGTGGCTCACGTGCGCCTTCACCGTGGTCTCCGCCATGTGCAGGCGGACGCCGATCTCCTGGTTGGACAGACCCTCCGCGACCAGTGCCAGTACCTCGGACTCGCGGGGCGACAGGGCGTCCAGCCGGGCCCGCACCTCGCGGCCCTGCCCGGCCGCCGGCGAGCGGAAGGTGTCCAGGACGTGCCGCAGCACCCGCGGGGAGAGCGCCGCGTTCCCGTCCCGCACCGCCCGCAACGCGTCCAGCAGGGCGTCCGGCGGGGTGTCCTTGAGGAGGAAGCCGTCCGCACCGAGGGCCAGCGCCTGCTCCACGTACTCGTCCAGTCCGAAGGTGGTCATCACCACGATCCGGGTGTCCACGGGGTCCTGCGCCGCGCGCAGTTCGGCCGTGGCCTCCAGGCCGTTCATCCGCGGCATCCGGACGTCCAGCAGCAGGATGTCGGGCCGGTGCGCGCGGACCGCGGCCACCGCCTCCCGGCCGTCGGCCGCCTCGGCCACCACCCGGAACTCCCCGCCGGCCTCGACGAAGACCCGCAGGCCGCGGCGGACCATCGGCTCGTCGTCCGCCACGACGACGCTTCCCACCCGCTGCTCGCCGGTGCCGGCGCCGGTCCCGCTGTCCATGCCCACCAGTGGATCACCGGCCCGACCGGGCCGCGACCGGGCCCCTGGCCCGGTGTCCCGTGACCCTGCGGCCCGCGGAAATTCACGGGCCGCTGCCCGGTGCCGGGATCTACGGTGACCACGCCGCCCGATCCACCACCGCCCGCCCCCGCCCCGAACAGGTGACCGCATGGTGTCGTCCGTCGTCGCTCCACCCGCCCGCCCCCGTCTGTGGGGCCGCAACTTCGGCCTCTACTTCACCGCGCGCACGCTGTCGGTGCTCGGCGACACCATGGTCCCGGTCGCCACCGCCGTGGCGATGCTCTCGCTGGGCTACGGCGCCAGCGAGATCGGGTACGCCCTCGGCGCCTGGATGGGCGCCTTCGCCCTCCTCGTGGTCTTCGGCGGGGTGTTCGCGGACCGCTTCCACCCCCGGCCCCTGATGATCGGCGCGGACGCCGTCCGCTGCCTGCTCCAGGGCGCCCTCGCGGCCGTCCTGTGGCTGGGCACCCCGCCGCTGTGGTTCCTGCTCGGCGGCGCAGCGCTCGGGGGCGCGGCCACCGCGATGTTCCAGCCGGGGGTCAACGGCCTGGTCCCGCAGGTCGCCACCGACCCGCAGGGGGCCAACGGCGTGCTGCGGGTCAGCCAGGGCGCCGCCACCATGGCCGGCCCCGCCCTGGCCGGCAGCCTGGTCGCCACCACCTCGGCCGCCCTGGTCTTCGCCCTGGACGCGGCCACCTTCGCGGTCAGCGCGCTGTGCCTGCTGGGCCTGCGGCTCGCCCCCGCCGAGCCGGACCGCTCCGCCTCCACCCTCCAGAACCTGCGCACCGGCTGGCACGAGTTCCGCTCCCGCTCCTGGCTCTGGTCGGTGATCCTCATCTGGTGGGTGCTGGGCGTGTGCGTCTGGGGCCCGGTCACCCCGCTCGGCGCGGTCTCCGTCATCGAGGCGCACGGCCGGTCCGCCTTCGGCTACGCCGAGGGCGCCTTCGGGGCCGGCTGCGTCCTCGGCGGCCTGGCGGCCATCCGGCTCCGCGCCGCCCGCCCGCTCCTGGCGGGCGGCGTCGCGATGTTCCTCTTCCCGCTGATGCCGCTGGCCGCGGCCCTGGTCCCGGCCCTCCCGCTGCTCCTGCTCGGCTACGCGGCCAGCGGGGCCGGCTGGGCCTACTGGGGCGTCCAGTGGGCCACCACCGTCCAGACCCAGGTCCCCGAGGACCGCCTCAACCGCGTCACGGCGTACGAGATAGCCGGCTCGGTCCTGGCCGTCCCGCTCGGCCAGGCCGTCGCCGGTCCCATCGGCGAACTCCTCGGCATCCACCGGGTACTGGCCGCCGGCGCCGTCATCGCCGCCGGGTGCGCCCTGGCGCTGGTCACCGTACGCCCGATCCGCACGCTGAAGCGCGCGGGCGACTGACACCCCCGTGAACGGGCCGGGGCCCGCCGCTGGATGCGGCGGGCCCCGGTGGCGTGTTCAGCGGTGGACCGGCACTACTTGGTGCGGGTCCCGTCGGTCCAGGACCGGTCGATCTTGCCCGGCCAGAAGGGCAGGGAGTCCAGCCCGTTCTCGCTGGCCATCCGGTCCTGGGCGATCACCTTCGGGAACTCGCCCCGCTTGTACTGGACCACCTCCATGTCCGGGTACGGGTCGCCCTTGCGGGTCACCGTGACCGAGCTGCTGTTCGCGGCGATGGTCACGTCGTTGTCCACCGCGCCCACGGAGATCAGAGGCTGCACGCCGTAGACGCCGAGGTCGAGCTTCTCCGGCGAGGTGGTGCGGTGCCAGGAGTCCTGCCAGCTGACGACGTTGTTGCCGCCCGCCGTGTCACCGGAATAGCCGTTCTCCTTGATGGGGTTGGCCGGCAGCATCCGCGAAGGAACGGTCATCTCGCGCCGCTTGGTGTTGGCGCGGCCGCCCACCGAGTAGGTGTACGGGTTGGTGTGCGACGGGGCCACCGAGAAGGTGCAGTCGCCGGTCGCGGTGTCCCAGAAGAGCACCATCCGGTAGGAGGCGTCGGGGTCGGTGGAGAAGTCGCGGTTGTCGCCCAGCAGCAGCGAGCGCGTCACCCCGGGCACCGGCTGCATCGCCTTCTCGGTGTGGATGTAGAACCGCATCATGATGATGCCCCGGTCCTCCCCGGCACCGACGTTGAACTGCGTGGACTTCGTGCCCTCCGGGCCCTTGCTCCACATCTGGGCGAAGGCCTTCTGGTACGACAACTGGTGCTGCTTCTCACGGGCCTTCGCGACCGCCACCGCCGTCTGGACGATGGCCTTGGCCATGTCGATCAGCGCCTTGATCGGGTTCAGCAGCTGAGCGAGGCTGAACGTCCCGCTCGGGTCGCTGTCCGTCACCGGCGAGTTGCCCGCGTACGCGTAGCCGCCCAGCTGCTGCGGGTTGCTGCGGTCCACCACCGGGTCGACGGAGATGAAACGGCCGTTGGCCGCGTCGTACTCGCGGGCGCCGACGTGGGTGAGTCCGGTGGCGGCGTCGTCCGTGCCGCCGACGAACCCGTGCTCGCCCGCCCATTGGCCCGGCGCCGGCCGGCTGCCGCGCGCGGTGCCGAAGGGGCCGTGGTCGCGCCGGACGAAGGCCATGGTCGAGGCGTTCACCGCGACCTCGTCCGTGCCCTGGTGGTCGGGGAGCAGGTAGGTGACCGTGCCGTCGGCGGAGCGGACGGCGGTGGTCTTGCCCAGGACGTAGAAGCGGGTGCCGGTCACCTTGCCGTCGGCCTTGGTGAGCTTGAGCTCTTCGCCGCCGAGGTAGAGGGTGACCGCGTCGGCGTCCCGGCGCAGCAGCCGCTTGCCGTCCGCGTCGTACACGAACGTGCTCTTCCGGCCGGCCGTGGTGGCGGACTCCATCCGGCCCTCGGCGTCCCAGGTCAACGCCTGGTCGCCGGCGGCCGTGACGCGCCGGGTGGTGTTGCCGGTGGCGTCGTACTCGAAGGAGTCGGTGCGCGCACCCGGGCCGGTGGTGCCGACCGAGGTCAGGGCGTGCGGCCGGGCCGTGCCCGGGGCCGGGTGGGCGGAGGTGCGGCGGACGTCCTTGGCGGCGTCGCCCGCCGGGTCGTGCTGCACCTCGGCGGTGCGGTTGCCCGCCGCGTCGAAGGAGTACGAGTACCAGTACGGGTCCACCCCGCCGACGGCCGGCCGGGTGCCCCCGCCGGGCTTGGCGGCGCAGTCGTCCGTGGCGGTCCAGGCCTCGCTGAGCCGCCGCGCGTGGTCGTACTGGAAGCACTGGGTGTCCAGGACCGACTTGTCGTTGCGCTCGTCCCGGATGCGGGTGATGTTGCCCGCCGGGTCGTAGCCGTAGCTCTTGGCGTCCAGGGTCTGGGGGCCGGACGCCTCCCGGTCGTTGGTCAGGGTGGCCAGGCGGCGGGTGCCCTTCTCGTAGGTGTACGTCTGGACGGTCCGGCCGCCGATGTCGCCGAGGACGGTCTGCAGCGTCTCGCCGAAGGGGGAGTAGACGTTGCCGAGCGAGTAGACCTGCTCGCCGTTGTCCACCGCGGAGGGCAGGCCGGTGGGCGTGTACTGGGTGTACACGGTCTCGGCGGGCAGTCCGCCGCCGGCCGGGAAGCTGGCCGAGGCGATCAGACCGGTGTCCGGGGTGTACTCGGTGCCGAAGGCGTACTCGCCCGCGAGGGCGCCCTCGGCCGCGGGGATGCTGACCACCGAACCGGTGGCCCGGCCCGCGGAGTCGTAGCCCTTGACGGAGGTGGTGTACGGGCTGCCGCCGTCGTAGCGGGTCGAGGAGGTCAGCAGGCCCTTGCCGCCGGGCAGGGTGTCGTAGCTCCACTCGGCGAGCTTGGTGCCGGTGGGGCCGCCCTTGCGGAGCACCGACGGCCGGCCGAGCTCGTCGTACTCGTAGGCCAGGACCTGGCCGCGGGCGTCGGTGCTGGTGGCCGGCTTGCCGTCCACGGTGTACGTCTTGGTGACGGTGCCCTTGTCCGGGTCCTTCGAGGTGAGTTCACGGCCGCGCAGGTCGTAGCCCGAGGTGTACTCGTTGCCCGCGGCGTCCACGACCTCGGTCAGGCGCTCCTTGTTGTCGTAGGTGTACTTCAGCGCCTCGTAGCTGCCGGGCGCCGCGGTGTAGAGCGGGTTGCCGTCCTTGTACTGGCGCACCTCGAGGGGCTTGCCCTGGGCGTTGGCGACCGTCAGCGTGGCCGTGCCGCCCTGCGGGGGCACCACCGCCGTCCAGTTGCCGCCGTACGAGGTGGTCGAGCGCCACTTCTCGGCGCCCTCGGTGAAGAACACCGAGGCCGTGGCGCGGCCCTGGCCGTCGAACTCGGTGCGGGTCTGCGCCGGGATCTGGTTGTCGGCCACCGCCAGCACGGCCGTGCCGGGCGCTGCGGACTCGTAGTAGTCCCCGTTCGCCTTGTTCACCCGGCCCTGGGCGTCGTAGAAGGTGTCCTTGACGATCCGGCCGCCGCCCTGTGCCTCGGTCTGGACCTGGCGGGTGCGCAGCAGGCCGTCGTACAGCGTGACCGCGGTGCGGTACGCGCCGCGTTCCAGCAGGGTCCTGGAGGTGACGGTGGTCGGCGCGTCCCGGCGCACCTGGTACGTGAAGAGCACGTCGGCGGGGGAGCTCTTGGCCCGGCCCGGCCGCCAGGCGGCGGTCGTCCGGCCCAGCGGGTCGTACTCCTGGTACGTGGTGCGCCCGTTGGCGTCGGTGGCCTTGAGGGTGAGGCCGCGCAGGCCGTCCGTCTCGGCGGTGGTCACGAAGCCCTTGGGGTCGGTGGTGCGGACCGTGGTGGCCTGGGCGCCCGCAGCCGGCAGGTACTCGGTGCGGGTGCGCCGCCCCGCCGCGTCCGTCACCTGGGTGAGCCGGCCGGCCGCGTCGTACTCCGAGGTGCCCGTGGTGACGAAGACCGGCTGGCCGCCCTCGAACCGGTCGAGGTCCTCGATCCGGGTGGCCAGGGACCGGCCCGCGACCGGAGCCGCCCCGTAGGCGCCGTCGTCGTAGGTGGTGCGGGTCTCGTCGGTGATGTTGCCCGGGTCGGCGGCGGTGGTGCACAGGGCGGAGCTCCGCTGGATCGAAGCCGGGTACTCCATCAGCCAGTTGGTGGTGTCCGGCGCCGTGTAGGCGGTGCGGGTGCAGTGCTCGTCGCCGCTGACCGCGAGGTCGCCCTCGTCGGAGACGGTGGTGTTGCGGCCGTACGCGTCGTAGCCGTTGGTCTCGCGGACGTCCCGCCAGGCACCGGTGGAGAGCAGGGTGCGGTGGGTGGTGCTGCCGACCCCGACCCGGAAGGCCTTGAGGTCGCCGGTGCCGGCGCGGCCCTGCACGGCGGTGGCGTCCGAGGACCAGGGGCGCTGCTCGACCGCCGAGGAGATCGCGCCGCCGTCCTTGTCGTAGGTCAGGGACTCGATCTCGGTGCCGGCGTACTGCGGGGCGTCGGTGACGGTGCCGCCGAAGGAGTCGGGCACGCCCGCGCCCGGGAAGCCGCGCAGGTAGGCGGTCTCGGTCTGGGTGCGGTTGGCCGTGCCGGTGCGGGTCCGCACCCGGCCGTAGCCGCGGTACTGGCTGTAGGTGCGCTGCTTGGCGGGGACGAACTCGTCGTCCTCCAGGGCCCAGCCCGCGCCGCCCAGGTACTCGTAGGAGGTCACCGACGAGGTGGCGCCCGCCACCAGGTCGTTGGCGGTCACCTTGGTCACCACGTACTTGTGGAACCAGTCCTTGACCGGCTCGGTGCCGCCCTTGGGCGTCCACCAGTTCGGGTAGCAGCGCTTGGTGTTGGACTCGGGGGCGGGCGGGGCGCCGTAGGTGCACTCGGTGGCGGAGTAGTCGACCAGGGTCTCGCCGCCGGTCTCCGAACTCACGCGGGTGATGCGGTACTTGTTCAGCGGCGGCCGGCCCTCGGCGGCGTCCACGCGGTTGGGCATGAGGGTGCCGCCGAAGGTCACCGCGGGCATGGCCAGGGTGCCGCCGGCCTTGCCGGTGCGCACGATCGAGTCCAGCCACAGCGCCGCGCCGCCGCTGTCACCGGTGCCCGGGAAGGTCTGGGCGAGGGACCAGGTGTCCACGTCCACCGGGGCGCCGTCCTTGAGGGCCTGGGTGGTGACGGTGGTCAGCCGGCGGGTGGAGAAGAAGGTGGGGGAGCCGGTGAGGCAGTCGGCGCCGAGGGTGCAGGCCTGGTCGACCGGGGTGTCCGGCCAGTTGGCGGCGTGCGCCTTGTCGAAGGCGCAGTCGGCGGCGGAGCCCAGGCAGCGGGACGCGGTGCCGAAGACCACCTTGGCGGCCGGCTGGGCGGCGTAGACCTGCCCGGCCCGGTGCCCGTACTCGATGCGGTCGAGCTGGCCGCCGCGCACGTAGGCGCTGTCGGCCTTGGGCATCGTGGACTGGACGCCGCCCGAGTTGCGGGCGTAGGCGCCGGTCTCCTTGTTGTAGAAGTACGCCATCGCGTTGCCGTGCGGGTCCACGACGTAGTCGAGGTTCCAGCGCCAGGCCTGGTTGCGCCAGGAGTCGGCGAAGGCGGCCGCGTGCCCGGGCTCGCCCGCGTGGTTGCCGAACACCGGGACGGTGTAGGTGGAGTTGGTCTCCGCCTTGCCGGCGGACCAGCCGGGCAGCCGGTGCTTGCCGAAGAAGAACTGGGTGCCGTCGGCCGAGGTGACCTTCCAGTACTCGTTGTCGTCGTCCCCGTTGGCGGTGTCGGCGCCGCCGGTCAGGTGCTCGACGCGGGAGCCGTCGTCGCGGGCCGGCTTCCAGACGCCCGTGGTGCGGTCCTTGACCAGCGGGGTGGAGCTGCCGTTGAGGGACATGACCGCATTGTCGGAGCGCCAGCACAGGTCGCCCGAGGCGGCCGGCGCGTTGCTGCCCGGGCCGTTGTCGTCGGAGCAGGACATGTAGCGCCGCTCGATGAAGCCGGTCTCCATCGACCAGCCGTCGCCGATCCAGGAGGACTGGTTGTTGCTCGAGGCGGTCCGCCCGTCGATCGCGGACGAGGAGTAGCCCAGGGCCAGCTTCGGGATCAGGGTGCCCGGTACCGGCGGCAGCTGGAGCGGGTACTGCCAGCCGAAGCCGCCCTCGTTGCCACCGGCCGCCCAACTTCCGGACGGGGCGAGCGAGGTGGCGGTGAAGTCGCCGTTGCCGCCGGAGGGGGCAGCGGTCGCGGCGACCGCGGTCAGGGCGGCGGGAGCGGCGGACCGGGCCGCGGGGACCCCGGGGCCCGGCTTCGCGGCAGCGGCCAGCGGGACGTCCGCGGTGAGCGTGCCGGTCCGGACGTCGTTGCGGGTGGGCAGGGGCCTGCCGGTCTTGCAGGCGGGCTTCTCCGGCGTGGTCAGCGCACAGGCCGGGAGCTGTACCAGGCGCAGCCGGGAGGCCCAGTCGGCGCCGTACGCGCCACGGAACCCCCGGTAGTCCACCCGCAGCGACACTGCGCCGGCGGCGCCCTGCCCGTCGGCCCGGCCGACGCCCAGCAGGACTCCCGCCACCCCGGCCCTCGCCGTGGTCTTCCGGTCGGCCGTCCGCAGCCGGACCTTGGCCGGCGCCGCGACGGCCGCCCGGGCCCCCTTGGCGGAGCCGGAGCCGGAGCGGGCCGGGGCGGCCACCGCGAGCGGGAGTCCCGCGGCGGCCCGCGGCTGCGCGGCCGTCCCGCCGGCCAGCTCGACCACGCGCTCACCGGCGGCCGGCCAGCGGACCGCGCCCTGGGATGGCCGGGCCTGCGCCCGGTCGGTGTCGGTGACCCGTGAGGGTGCCTCCGGCCGGACCGGCCCTCCGGAGACCGAGCCGGTCCGCTGGGTGGCACGCACCGTGAAGTCCACGGCCGCATATCCGGTGCCGGCCGGCAGCAGGGTCGCCAGGATGGTTCCGGCCACCAGGCCCCCGGTCACCACGCGTCCGCGGGTGATACCGGAACGAATGGCTCCCGTTCCGTCCGGGGCTTTCCGGCCTCCACCGGATCGCTTGAATTTTTCGTGTCGCACTGCCTTCTCCCCCTGTCTCGTCTGGGGCGAAGTCTGAGCGGAATTCCGGGGCGAAACCCCTGATGGACAGGGGAGTAATAGCAGGTGTGGACCACTAATAGGGCGGAATGTTTGGTTCCCTACAGGGTGTCCCGGCATGATGTCGAACGCACCTCAAGTGCATCTCGATTCACGCCATTTGACCGTCGCCTCCGTCGCCGAATGCGCTGCTTCCACGAAAGAAATGAGCCATGAAGCTCCGAATACTCCCGACGGAATCCGTCGGACACCGCTGGCGGCCGCTCGCCGCCTCGCTGAGCCTGGCGCTCGCGGCCGGACTGGTGACCGCGGTCGCTCCGCAGGCCGGAGCGGTGGACCGGGACGTTCCGCCGAAGCCGCAGCGGCCGGCGGCCGGTGTCGTGGCGGCCGATCTGAAGGCGCGGGCGGCGGCCCGCCGGAACGGCCGCCCGGTCGAGGTCCCGGAGCGCCGTGACGAGCACACCGAGGTGCTGGCCAACCCCGACGGCACCTTCACCTGGCGCCAGCACGTCAAGACCGTCCGGGTCAAGGTCGGCGGCGCCTGGCGGACGCCGGACGCACGGCTCGTGCGGCGGGCCGACGGGACCCTGGCGACCCGCGCCACCACCTTCCCCATGACCTTCTCGGGCGGCCGCGGGGGTCCGCTCGCGACCATGGTCCGCGACGGCAGGTCCCTCTCCCTGAGCTGGCCGAGCCGGTTGCCGGTCCCGCGGGTCAGCGGCAGCACCGCGCTGTACCCGGAGGTACTGCCCGGCGTCGACCTGAAGATCGTCGCCAACGTCGAGGGCTTCGCCCACCACCTGGTCGTCAAGAACCGCAAGGCGGCGGCCAACCCGAAGCTGAGGAAGCTCAGTTACGGCCTCAAGGCCGACGGCGTCACCGTCCGGACGGCCAAGGACGGCAGCCTCACCGCCAAGGACCGGCGCGGCACCACGGTCTTCCAGGCCCCGCCCGCCACCATGTGGGACTCCGCCCGCACCCAGCGCGCCGCCCAGGCCGCCACGGCCCGTACCGGGTCCCCGGCCGCCGGCGCCGGCACCGGCACCGGCTCGCCGGCCCCCGCGGACGCCCGCCGGATGCCCGTCAGCGTCTCGGGCGGCACCCTCCGGCTGGTCCCGGACCAGTCCCTGCTGACCGGCGCGAAGACCGTCTACCCCGTGGTGATCGACCCCGTCTTCGGCGGCGGCGGCCGCATCAACTGGACCGTGGCGTACAAGCAGAAGAACAACGCCAACGCCGCCAACACGTCGTACTGGTGGGGCAACCACTTCGATGACGGCCTGGCCCGCACCGGCTACGAGGACGACCCGTCGCCCAAGAGCTACGGCACCGCCCGCAGCTACTTCCAGATGAACGTCAACGGCCTGGGCGGCACGCAGATCCTCTCGGCCACCTTCAACGTCTTCAACGTGCACAGCTGGTCCTGCACCGGGACCCCGGTCGAGCTGGGCCTCACCGGTGGCATCGGCACCGGGACCACGTGGAACAACCAGCCCTACTGGTTCCAGACCCTCCAGACCAAGACCTTCGCGCACGGCCGTACCAACTGCGGCGCCGCCGGCGAGGACTTCAACGAGAGCCCGCTGCGGGACCTCGTCCAGCGGCTGGCCAACGAGGGCGGCTGGAACGACGTCACCCTGGGCCTGCGCAGCCGCGGTGACTACGAGACCAACCACGACTCGTGGAAGAAGTACAACAACGACCCGCACCTCGAGGTCGTCTACAACCACGCGCCGACCCTGGACGCCTACGGCGCCTACGAAGGCCCCTGGTCGCCCGGTAGCACCACCGCCAAGCAGATCCCCTGCATCGACAACGATCCCGCCAGCTGGCCCATCGTCGGCAACAACGACGTCACCCTGACGGCGAAGGTCTCCGACGCCGACGGCGGTGTGATGGCCCACTTCGGCCTGTGGATGGAAGGCGGCGCCGGCGTCCACAACGCCGACCAGTGGGTCTCCAGCGGAAGCTGGGCCACGACCACGGTCCCCCGCGACTCGCTGGCCGACGGGCAGTTCTTCCGCTGGGCCGTGGGCGCCCACGACAACGACACCAACTCGCCCTACAGCCCCGCCTGCGGCTTCCGCGTCGACCGCACCCCGCCGGGACAGCTCACCGTCACGGCCGCCGACGGCGGCGACAAGCCGGCCCGCACCGAGCGCACCCTCACCCTGTACGCCGAGGACAACGTCGGCCTGGCCGGCTTCTGCTACTCGCTGAACAAGCCGCTGCCCACCTCCAACACCCGCTGCGCGGGCGGCACCTGGGCCGACGCCGGCTGGGACAACAAGGCCACGGCCAAGGTCGTCCCCACCCTGTGGCCCAGCAACCAGCTCTACGTCACCGCGTACGACAAGGCCGGCAACATCACCTCGTACGGCGCCTCCGGCGGCACCGAGATCAAGGCCGCCGGTCCCGGTTTCGTGGCCTCGCCCTCCGGCACCCGCAACGGCGACCTGCCGGGCGACCTGAACGGCGACGGCTACGCCGACCTGGTGGCGGCCGTCACCGACGACACCCTCGGCCTGTACCCGGGCGACGGCACCGGGAGCCTCAGCTGGCGCCGCACCATCGGCGCGCGCGGCTGGCGCGGCGCACTGATCACCCACCGCGGCGACTTCGCCGCCGCCACCGCCGGGCTGACCAAGGACGGCTACGAGGACTACTTCGTCAAGCTCGGCTCCCAGCTGTACGTCTATCCCAACGACGGCCTCGGCAACCCGATCGCCGACCGGCGCACCGAGCTCAAGCACCCCACCTCCGACTGGAGTTCCGCCCGGCAGATCCTCGCCACCGGCAACATCGACGGGCGGATCGGCAACGACCTGCTGGTGATCGAGGGGGACGCGCTCGTCCTCTACAGCGGCACCAGCACCGGACCGCTCGCCCAGGACGCCGCGGGCCGGCTCGTCCCGGTCACCGCCGGGGCCACCGGCTGGTCCGGGTACGACCTGGCCTCGCCCGGCGACCTGGACGGCGACGGCATCGGGGACCTGATCGCCCGCAACCGCACCACCGACCCCGCGCACCCCGAGTACGGCCGGCTCTTCTTCCACCCCGGCACCCGCCCCGCCGGCGCCGGCAGCTACGCCCCCGGCGCGCGCAGCGTCCTGGCCACCTCCGGCTGGGGCCCCGACCGGGTCCCGATGTTCAGCAGCCAGGGCAACCTACACGGCTCGGTGGTCACCGCCGCCGACGGCAGCCGGCAGTTCGTCCCGACCGGCGGCAAGGAGGGACCGGACCTCTGGGCGGCGACCGCGGGTGACGCCACCCCGGTCCACTACGCGGACGACGCGGGCCTCTCGGCCACCACGACCTGCCCCACCGGCTGCCTGCTGCTGGCGCCCCTGACCGCCACCGGCGCGGGCCTGCCCGCCATGATCGGCACCGGCGACTGGGCGGCCACCATCACCACCATCGACGCCCTCACCGACCCCACGCCCAAGCCCGCCAAGGCCGTCAACGGCGTGGACCCGGACAAGTGCATGGACGTCAACCAGGGCGCCACCGACGACGGCACCAAGGTGCAGATCTGGGACTGCAACGGCTCCGCCGCGCAGCAGTGGAGCCTGCCCGGTGACGGCACGCTGCGCGCCGTCGGCAAGTGCCTGGACGTCCAGCAGAGCGGCACCGAGAACGGCACCCTGATCCAGCTCTGGTCCTGCAACGGCACCGGGGCGCAGGGTTTCGTCCCGCGCCCCGACGGCTCGCTGTACAACCCGCAGTCCGGGCGGTGCGTCTCGGCGCCCCAAGGGAACATGACCAACGGCACCCAGCTGATCATCTGGGACTGCAACGGCGCGTCCGACCAGCGCTGGACCATCCCCGGCACCAGCACGCCCACCGGCACGGTCTAGCCGCCCGGCCGCACCACCCGCACGACCGAGCGCCCGCCCCGGACACCTCCCGGGGCGGGCGCTCCGTCGTACGCCGGGGGTTTCGGCGGAACGTCCGAAAAGCCGAGGCAGGGGCGCCGGACTGCATCCGCGGGGGCCGCCGCTACGAACCACAGGTGTGAGCGGCCGGACGGCCGCCGTACGGCAACGAGAGGGGAGCCGTCATGCACACGAGTCTCCGGGTCCGCCGACTGGCCGTGGGAGCCGCCACCGTGGCCCTGCTGGCCGGCGGCGGCACGCTGGCGGGGACGGCGGTCGCCTCGGCCGCCCCCGCGACCGCGGCCACCCGGGCCGTCACCGACCACCACCATCACAACCGGTGCAGCTGGCAGCAGGGGCACTGGCAGAAGACCTGGATCAAGGGCCACTGGGAGTGGCGCGGCCACGGTGACGACCACCGCCACCACGACCAGGGCATGTGGCAGTCCGGGCGCCAGATGGGCAGCGACCGGCACGACGACGGCCACGACGGCCACGGCAAGAAGGTCTGGGTGCCGGGCCACTGGAAGTGGGTCTGGGTCCAGGGCCACTGGGCGTGCCGGTGGTAGCCGGCCGCGGGTGAGCGGGGTGGCCCCGGTGGCCTCCGTGCCGCGGGCTGCGCGCGGGACGGACCGGTGGTGGCATGGAAGGGACTGAAGACCGGCCGCCAGCTGACCGAGGGGCCCCGACAGTGTCGCCGAGCCAACCGCACGAGGGAGCAGCGCACCGGCCGGCCGGTCCGCCCGGCCGGCCGGCGCCGCTGGACGAGCTGGTGTGCCGGGTGGCGGCCGGGGACCGGGAGGCCTTCGTGCAGGTCTACGAGGCGGTGGTACGGCCGGTCATGGGCCTGGCCACCGCCGTGGTCAAGGACCCCGCGCAGGCCGAGGAGGTGGCGCAGGAGGTGCTGGTCGAGGTGTGGCGCACCGCCCCGAGGTTCCGGCCCGACCGGGGGAGCGCCCTGAACTGGGTGCTGACCCTGACGCACCGCCGGGCCGTGGACCGGGTCCGGTCCGCCCAGGCGCGCAGCGACCGCGAGCGCCGCGCCGCGCTGCGGGACTGGTCGACGCCGTACGACGAGGTCGCCGAGGAGGCCGGCCGGCACCTGGACCAGGAGCGGGTCCGCCGCTGCCTGGGCGCGCTCACCGCGCCGCAGCGGGAGTGCCTGCTGCTGGCGTACTACGAGGGGCTGACCTACCGCGAGGTCGCCGACGCCCTCGCCCAGCCGGTCGGCACGGTCAAGGCCCGGCTGCGGCAGGCGCTGCGGCGGCTCGCGGAATGCGTGGGAGCGCCGTGATGGACGAGGACCCGGTCCACTCGCTGACCGCCGCATACGCGCTCGACGCCCTGCCGCCGGCCGAGCGCCGGGCCTTCGAGGCCCACCTGCCCTCCTGTCCGTCCTGCCACCGGGACCTCGCCGCCTTCCGGGCGACCGCCGTGGCCCTGGCGCGCGCCGTGCCCCCCGGCGAGGCCCCGGCCGCCCTGCTCGCCCGGGTACGGGCGGAGGCCGCGCGGACGCCGCAGACGGCCGCGCCCCGCGCCGCGGACCGGCGGCCCGCCGCCGCCCCGGGGCCCGGGCCCGCGGTCGGGGCCGGTCCGCAGGCCGCGGGAACGGGGACGGCCGTGGGGGGAACGGGGGAGCCGGGACCGGGCGAGGAGCGGGGAGCTGTGCCCCGCCCCCGGCGGCGGTGGGCCGGGGCGGCCCTCGCGGCGGCCCTGGTCGCCGTGGTCGGGCTCGGCGGGGTGAGCGTGTGGCAGCACCGGGAGGCGGACCGGGCCCGGGCCGAGGTCCGGCAGGCCCAGGCCGCCGCGGCCGGGGTGGCGGAGGTGCTGGCCGCGCCCGACGTGCGGGTGAGCACGGAGCCGCTGACCGGCCGGGCCACCGGCACCCTCGCCGTCTCCGAGCGCCAGGACGCGGCCGTCTTCCTGGCCCACGACCTGCCCCCGCTGCCCGCCCGGCAGGCCTACCAGCTCTGGTACGGCGAGGCGGACGGCCGCTACCGCCCGGCCGGGCTGCTGCCCCGCTCGGGCGACGCCCAGCAGCTCCGGCTGACCGGCCCGGTGTCCGGTGCCACGCTCGTCTGCATCACCGTCGAACCGGCCGCCGGCGCGGCCCGGCCCACCCCGCCGGTCCTGGCCCGCCTGCCGCTCCCCGCGTCCCCCTCCGTCGACCCGCCCGCCTGGCCCCCGGAGGACACGTACTGACCGGAGGCGCGTCAGCGGCGCAGGGCGCGGGCCAGGGTGTGGTGCGGGGCGTCCTCGTACTCGTCCAGGTGCCAGCCGGCCGCGGCCAGGGCGGGCCGGAGGTTGGGCTCGGCGAGCAGGTCGGCGGCGTCCAGGGGGCGGCCGTGCCGGGCGGCGCGCTCGGCGCGGCCCGAGGGGTGGAAGAGGAGCAGGACGCCCGCCGGGGCGCTGATCCGGGCCCATTCGCGCAGTGCGGCGCCGGGATCGGGCAGGTGGTCGACCAGGCCCGCCGAGAAGATGCCGTCCACACCGCCGCGGGGAAGCGGCAGCCGGGTGCAGTCGGCGGCGATCAGGTGGCCGTGCCGGCTGCGGCCGTGCCGGGCGGCGGCGGTGAGCATGGCCGGGGTGACGTCGATGCCGAGGACCTGGCCGCCGGGCCCGGTCCGGGCCCGCAGCGCGGGCATCGCCCGGCCGGTACCGCAGCCGAGGTCCACGGCCCGGGCGCCGGGCGCCAGCCGCATCCGGGCGACGGCGGCCTCGTAGGCGGGGGTCTGGTGGGCGAAGCGCTCTTCCCAGGAGTCGGCGCGGCGGGTGAAGAAGGCGCGGGTGGTGGTGTGCTCGGCGCGGGCGGCGACGGTGGCGGCGAACCGCGTGAGGAGGCCGTGGGTGTCCACGCCGGGGTCCTGGCCGTCCACCGGGGCCGCGGCGGTGCCGGCGGTGGCGCGGCCGGCGGTGGCGACCAGCCGGTGGGCCGCGGCGCCCAGGGCGAGCAGCGGGACCTCGGCGGCCAGCGCCTCGCGGACCAGGGTGAGCGCCGCTGCGGCGCGGTCGTCCTCGGCGGCCGCGGCCGCGGGGCCGTCCAGGACGATCACCCCGGTCACCCCGCGGAGGTCGGCGGGCGGCTCCGGGCCGTCGATGAGGGACAGGCCGGCGGCGGCGAGGGGGTGGCGGACGGCGGCGGGGGTGCCGGTGGGGGTGTGCGGTAGCACGAGGACGGCCATGGGCACTCCTCACATTCGAGCTGGACGCGCCATCTGGCATGGCACCTACGCCAGAATGCGCCATGAGCCGCCGCATATGCCAGGGCGTCTCCATCGGTGGGACGGCCCCGGTGGCCCGGCGGTGCCGGAGGCGCGCGGGCGCGGCGGATGCGGGAGGGTTCCGGGCCCCCGCGTACCGAACACCGCGATCGGTGCGCGGGGGGCCTGGTGCCGGTCGCTTCCCGTGGCGGCGAGAGCCGCTCGGCCGCCGCGGGACCGGTCTGTGTGCCAGTCAACCAACCGCGGCCCCGAGGGGGCGACTGGATCCGGACACGGAATCGGGCCGGTGCGGCCCGTGTGGCCACAGTGAATCATCCAAGAGGTGATTGCGCCATAGTGGGTCGTGTTTGCAAGCTTTATCGCCCCGAATGGTTTGCCTTTGCGTGAGGCGCCGCATCGCCCCGGCGGGCTACGGGACGGCGCGGACGATCACCAGGGAGCCGTCGTACGAAGGCTGGGTCCGCAGGTGGCCGAACTCCGCGTCCCAGGCGCCGGAGCGCAGGTCCCGGCGCAGGGTCCGGTCGAAGTGCTCCCGGCAGCGGTCGTCGACGAAGCTCCAGGCCGAGCAGGCCTGCCGGGCCGCCGGTTCGAGCAGCAGCTCCGGCCGCCCGTAGTACGCCTCGTTGAAGCCGTCCGTGCAGTCCAGCGGGATCGGCACGGTCTCGATGGTGCCGGTGCCGCCCAGCGCGCCGGCCAGCTCCTCCAGCGCGGGGTACCGCCGCGCCTCGGTGTCCAGCACCTCGGGCGCGTACCGGTGCAGCCAGAAGTCCCGCACCAGGGTGGGGTCGCAGGTCAGGATCACCACCGGCCCGCGGGTCACCCGCCGCAGCTCGCGCAGCCCGGCCCGGACGTCCGACCACTGGTGGACGCTGAACAGCGTCATCGCCGCGTCGAACTCCCCGTCGGTGAACGGCAGGTCCTCGGCCACCGCGTCGATCGCGCGGACCAGCTGGGCCGGCCGCTGGGACCGCATCGCCTCGGAGGGCTCGACGGCCGTGACCGCCCGCGCCGCGCTCTCGTACGAACCCGCGCCCGCGCCGACGTTCAGCACGGTCCGTGCGCCCCCCAGGGCCTGGGCGATCACCCGCGCGATCCGCTCGTCCGGGCGCCGGTAGGAGGAGTACCCGGAGCCGATGTGCCCGTAGTCGACGTCGCCTGCGCTGCCGTCCTGGGTGCGTGTGGTCATGGGGGCCTACCTCGCCTCGTCAGCAGGGATCATGCGTCACCGTCGGCTCTTATCCTGCATCCGCGACGTTGATTCGACAATAATCTGGCAGATGCTCGGCTCAGGGCTTAATGTGCCTTGCTTCTGCGCATCTGGCTTCGGGGTCGGTGTGCCCGAGTCCGTCATGAGTGTCACCGCGGGTCGCTAGGCTTCTCGGATGGCTCTTCCCGACCCTTCCCCCGAGATCTCCGACGCCCTCCAGGTGCTCCACCGCGTCTTCGGTTACAGCTCCTTCCGCGGCGAGCAGGAGGAGATCATCGAGCAGGTCGTCGGTGGCGGCGACGCGCTCGTGCTGATGCCCACCGGCGGCGGCAAATCCCTCTGCTACCAGATCCCGGCGCTGGTCAGAGCGGGGACTGGCGTGGTGGTCTCGCCGCTGATCGCGCTCATGCAGGACCAGGTGGACGCGCTCACCGCCCTCGGGGTCCGGGCCGGCTTCCTCAACTCCACCCAGGACGTCTACGAGCGGCAGGCCGTCGAGCAGGCGTTCCTCGCCGGCGAGCTGGACCTGCTCTACCTGGCGCCCGAGCGGCTGCGCACCGAGGGCACCCAGCGGCTGCTGGACCGCGGCGAGGTCTCGCTCTTCGCCATCGACGAGGCGCACTGCGTCGCCCAGTGGGGCCACGACTTCCGGCCCGACTACCTCGCCCTGTCGATGCTGCACGAGCGCTGGCCGAAGGTGCCGCGGATCGCGCTGACCGCGACGGCCACCGAGGCCACCCACGCCGAGATCGCCACCCGGCTCGGCCTCGGGGAGGCCAAGCACTTCGTCGCCAGCTTCGACCGGCCCAACATCCAGTACCGGATCGTCCCCAAGGACAACGCCCAGAAGCAGCTGCTGGAGCTGATCCGCACCGAGCACCCCGGCGACGCGGGCGTCGTCTACTGCCTCTCCCGCTCCTCCGTGGAGAAGACCGCCGCCTTCCTGGTGGAGCAGGGCATCGACGCCGTGCCGTACCACGCCGGCATGGACGCCCGGGCCCGCGCGGCCAACCAGTCGCGCTTCCTGCGCGAGGACGGCGTGGTGGTGGTGGCCACCATCGCCTTCGGTATGGGCATCGACAAGCCCGACGTCCGCTTCGTGGCCCACCTGGACCTCCCGAAGTCCGTCGAGGGCTACTACCAGGAGACCGGCCGCGCCGGCCGCGACGGGGAGCCGGCCACCGCCTGGCTGGCGTACGGCCTCCAGGACGTGGTCCAGCAGCGCAAGCTCATCGACGGTTCCGAGGGCGACGAGCAGCACCGCCGCTCGCTGGCCGTCCACCTGGACGCGATGCTCGCGCTCTGCGAGACGGTCGACTGCCGCCGGGTGCGGCTGCTCGCCTACTTCGGCCAGTCCGGCGAGCCCTGCGGCAACTGCGACACCTGCCTGACGCCGGCCGAGTCCTGGGACGGCACCGTCGCGGCGCAGAAGCTGCTCTCCACGGTCTGGCGGCTGGCCAAGGAGCGCCGGCAGAAGTTCGGCGCCGGCCAGATCATCGACATCCTCCAGGGCAAGAAGACCGCGAAGGTCATCCAGTTCGACCACGACCAGCTCTCCGTCTTCGGCGTCGGCGCCGACCTCGGGGCCGGTGAGTGGCGCGGGGCGGTCCGGCAGCTGCTGGCGCAGCGGCTGCTCACGGTCGAGGGCGAGTACGGCACGCTGGTCCTGACGGACGACAGCGGCGAGGTGCTGGGCGGCCGGCGCACCGTCCAGATGCGCAAGGAGAAGGCCCCGGCCCGCAGCGCCCGCAAGGAGTCCGGCGGGAAGTCGGGCCGGGCGGCCCGGGTGCCGGCGGACCTGCCGGCCGCGGCCGTCCCGGTCTTCGAGGCGCTGCGCGCCTGGCGGGCCGCGACCGCGCGCGAGCAGGGCGTGCCGGCGTACGTCGTCTTCCACGACGCCACCCTCCGGGAGATCGCGACCCGGCTGCCGGCCACGGTCGCGGAGCTGGGCGAGATCGGCGGGGTCGGCGAGGCCAAGCTCGCCAAGTACGCCGAGGGCGTCCTGGAGGCCCTGGGCGAGCACGCGGGCGACGCCCCGGCGGCCGGGGCGGAGGCCGGGACCCCGGCGGAGCCGGCGGCCGCGGCCGTCCCCGCGGCCCGGCCCGCGAAGGAGCCGGCGCCCGCCCGCCCGGCGAAGGCCGCCGCCCCCGCCGCCCCGCAGGAGGACGAGCCGCCGTTCGACTTCGACGACAGCGAGCCGCCGTGGGACGACTGGGAGTGAGCCCCGCGCACTGACCCCGGCCCGGGTGAGCCGTGTCTCACCCGGGCGCAGGCGCTTGTCTATGCAACTCGTTGCATAGAAAGATCGGGGGCATGGCGCTCGACCACGCGATCCTCGTCTCCCTGCTGGAGCAGCCCGGTTCCGGTTACGAACTGGCCCGCCGCTTCGACCGCTCCATCGGCTACTTCTGGACCGCCACGCACCAGCAGATCTACCGCGTCCTCAAGCGCATGGAGGGCGACGGCCTGCTCTCGGTCCGCGAGGTGCCGCAGCAGGGCCGCCCCGACAAGCGGGAGTACTCCGTCGCCGGCCCCGGCCGGACCGCCCTCTCCCGCTGGCTGGACGAGCCGATCGAGCCGGAGAGCATGCGCCACGACCTCGCCGTGAAGATCCGCGGCGCGGCCTTCGACGACCCGGCCGCCCTGATCGGCGAGGTCGCCCGGCACCGGCAGGCGCACGCCGACCGGCTGGCCCACTACCTCGCCGGCGAGCGCCGGGACTTCACCGAGCCCGGCACGCCCGGCCCGCTCGACGCCGGACAGGAGCTCCAGCACGTCGTGCTGCGCGGCGGCATCGCCTACGAGCGGATGACCATCGCCTGGCTCGACGACGTGCTCGACACGCTCCACCGCCTCGGCGGGTCGCCGCCCGCCTGACCCCGCGGCCGACCTCCGCCCGTCCCGGCCGCGCCCGCCCGGCGCCTCCCGCGCCCGGCGGCCCCGGGCCGGGCCCCGCCCTTCGCCCCTCAACCTCCCGGAAGGTGTACCCCCGTGTCCGACCCCCTGCTGTTCAACCCGCGCACCTACGACCCGGCGCACTTCGACGCCGAGACCCGCCGGCTGCTGCGCGCCACCGTCGACTGGTTCGAGGAGCGCGGCAAGCGCCGGATCATCGAGGACTACCGGACCCGCGCCTGGCTCGGCGACTTCCTCGGATTCGCCGCCAAGGAAGGGCTGTTCGCCACCTTCCTGACCCCGGCCGCCGCGGCCGGCCGGCCGGACCAGCGGTGGGACACCGCCCGCATCGCCGCGCTCAACGAGATCTTCGGCTTCTACGGCCTGGACTACTGGTACGCCTGGCAGGTCACCATCCTGGGCCTCGGCCCGGTCTGGCAGAGCGAGAACGCCGAGGCCCGCGCCCGCGCCGCCGAACTCCTCGAGCAGGGCGAGGTCTTCGCCTTCGGTCTGTCCGAGAAGACCCACGGCGCCGACATCTACTCCACCGACATGCTGCTGGAGCCGGACGGCCACGGCGGCTTCCGCGCCACCGGCTCGAAGTACTACATCGGCAACGGCAACGCCGCCGGACTCGTCTCCGTCTTCGGCCGCCGCACCGACGTCGAGGGCCCCGAGGGCTACGTCTTCTTCGCCGCCGACAGCCGCCACGACGCGTACCACCTGGTCAAGAACGTCGTCGACTCCTCCAAGTACGTCAGCGAGTTCCGGCTGGAGGGGTACCCGGTCGCGGCCACCGACGTCCTGCACACCGGCCGCGCCGCCTTCGACGCCGCCCTGAACACCGTCAACGTCGGCAAGTTCAACCTCTGCACCGCCTCCATCGGCATCTGCGAGCACGCGATGTACGAGGCCGTCACCCACGCGGCCAACCGCATCCTCTACGGCCGCCCGGTCACCGCCTTCCCGCACGTGCGCCGGGAGCTGGCCGACGCCTACGTCCGGCTGGTCGGCATGAAGCTCTTCAGCGACCGCGCCGTGGACTACTTCCGCTCGGCCGGCCCCGAGGACCGCCGCTACCTCCTCTTCAACCCGATGACGAAGATGAAGGTGACCACCGAGGGCGAGAAGGTCATCGACCTCATGTGGGACGTCATCGCGGCCAAGGGCTTCGAGAAGGACACCTACTTCGCCAACGCCGCGGTCGAGATCCGGGGCCTGCCCAAGCTCGAGGGCACGGTCCACGTCAACCTGGCGCTGATCCTGAAGTTCATGCACAACCACCTGCTCGAGCCGGTGGAGTACCCCGAGGTGCCCACCCGCCTGGACGCCGCGGACGACGACTTCCTCTTCCGCCAGGGCCCGGCCCGCGGCCTGGGCGCCGTCCGCTTCCACGACTGGCGCCCGGCCTACGACGGCTACGCCCACGTCCCGAACGTCGCCCGGTTCCGCGAGCAGGCCGACGCCCTGTGCACCTTCGCGGCCACCCTCGCCCCCGGCGAGGAGCAGGGCAGGGACCTGGACTTCCTGCTCTCCGTGGGCCAGCTCTTCGCGCTGGTGGTGCACGGCCAGCTGATCCTGGAGCAGGCCCGGCTGACGCAGCTGGACGAGTCCGTCCTCGACGAGCTGTTCTCCGTGCTGGTCCGGGACTTCTCCGGGCACGCCGTGGAGCTGTACGGCAAGGACTCCGCCACCCCCGACCAGCAGGCCTGGGCGCTGGACGCGGTCCGCCGCCCGGTCGTGGACGAGGAGCGGGCGGCCCGCGTCTGGGCCCGCGTCGAGGCGCTGTCCGGCGCCTACGAGATGCAGCCGTAAGGGCGGCCTTCCGGGCGAATGCCCCGGAAGGCACCGGGTAGGCGCACCCCGAGAGGGGCGCGCCCGCCCCGCCGGGCGCCGCGGAAGGGAGCGCTGATGTCCATCGACATGGCCGCACTCGTCGGCCACCGGGTCGAGGCGACCGACGGCCAGCTGGCCCTCCGCCCGCTCGTCGAGCAGTACGACGCGAACCGCCACATGTGACGCTGGTGTGGACACGCACCGGCAACCGGAGGTTCCCATGACACCGGAAGCACCGCTGCCGACGCCCCCCACGGGGAGCGGTCCCGCCGCCGCGGACCCGGACGAGCAGTTCGCCGTCGAGGTACGGCCCCGGGAGGGCGTCGTGGTCCTGCTCCTCAGCGGGGAGCTGGACCATGACACCGTCGGGCCGCTGCGCGCGGCCCTGGACACCGCGCTGACCGGTGCCCGGCCCCGCCTCGTCGTCGACTGCGCGGGCCTGCGGTTCTGCGACTCCACCGGCCTCAACGCCCTGCTGCGGGCCCGGCTGGCGGCCGAGGCGGCCGGCGGGCGCCTGGAGGTGTCCGGGCTGCCCCCGGTCGTGCGGCGGCTCTTCCGCCTCACCGGGGCCGACGAGGTGTTCGCCGTCCACCCCGACCTGGAATCCGCGCTCGCCACGCGCCCGGCCGACTCGGGAGGCAGCCGTGACGCGGAGTGAGGGGCCGCCCGGGGTCCTCGCCCGGCGCCCGGCGGAGCAGACCCGCCGGCTGCTGCTGCGCGGCACCTCGGGCGTGGTCGGCCGGTGCCGGGGCTTCACCCGCGAGGCGCTGGACGACTGGCGGTGGCTGCCGGCCGGGGAACCCGGCGCCGGGCCGGCCGGGTCCCCGGACGGTGACGGCGCGGACCCCCTGGACGAGGAGCGCCTGGCCGTGGCCGAGGACGTCCTCCTGCTGGTCTCGGAAGTGGTCACCAACGCCTGCATGCACGCGGGCGGTCCCACCGAGCTGGTCCTGCACCACACCGCGGAGCGGCTGCGGATCGAGGTGAGCGACGGGAGCCCGGAGCCGCCGCGGCCCCGGCCGGGCCGGGGCCCCGCCCAGCCGGGCGGTCACGGCCTGGTCGTCCTGGGCCGGCTGGCCCGCGCGTGGGGCTGGCGCCCCACGGAGGCCGGGAAGACCGTGTGGCTGGAGGTCATCCCGCCGCCGGCGGGTCGGCCAGCAGCCCCTCCCGCAGGCCCCCGAGCGTCCGGCTGAGCAGCCGGGAGACGTGCATCTGGGAGATCCCGAGCCGGTCGCCGATCTCCGCCTGGGTCAGCTCCCCGCCGAAGCGCATCGCAAGGATCTCGCGGTCCCGCTCGGAGAGGCTCGCCAGCAGCGGCTTGAGGGCTTCGACGTACTCGACGTGCTCGTAGGCGGGGTCCTCCGCGCCCGGCGCGGCGCGCTCCGGGCCTGGGTCCTCCTCCTCCGGGGCGGGACCGTCCAGGGACCAGGCCGAGTAGGCCTGCGCGGCCTGCCGGCCCTGGGCCAGCTCCGCGCCGGTGATGCCGAGCCGGGCGGCCAGCTCGCCCTCGGTGGGGGTGCGGCCCAGCTCCTGCTCGAGCGCGTCGGCGGACTTGGCGATGTTCTGCCGCATCTCCTGGAAGCGGCGCGGCACCCGGACGGCCCAGCCGGTGTCCCGGAAGTGCCGCTTGATCTCACCGGTGATCGTGGGGAGCGCGAAGGTGGTGAACTCCACGCCCCGCGTCACGTCGTACCGGTTGATGGCCTTGATCAGGCCGACGGTGCCGACCTGGACGATGTCCTCCATGGGCTCCTGCCGGCCCCGGAAGCGCCGCGCCGCGTACTTGACCAGGCTGAGGTTGAGCTCCACCAGGGTGTTGCGGACGTAGGAGTACTCGGCCGTGCCCTCCTCCAGCGCGTGCAGCCGCCGGAAGAGCACCCCGGACAGCACCCGGGCGTCGCCGGTGGCGGCCTTGAGCGGTTCCGCCATCAGCTCCGCCACCGGCGCGTCCAGGGCCGCCGGGCCCGGTGCGCTCTCGGCTTCCGCGTTGCCGGCCTGTGCGTTCTCGGTCGGTGCGATCTCGGTCTGGGTCGTGTGTGTCATAGGGACGGGCCTCCGAACCGGTGTCGGTTCCACCCGTTTCATACCCGTTTTGCCGTTCAGCGACCCTTCTCGGTCGCGTCCAGGCCGGCCGCGGCCTCCAGGAGCAGCGCGTGCACGAAGGCCTGCGGGAGGTTGCCGCGCAACTGCCGCTGCTCGACGTCGTACTCCTCGGCGAAGAGGCCGGCCGAGCCGGCGGCCGTGCGGCTCCGCTCGAACCAGCGGCCGGCCGCCACCGTCCGGCCCTGCACCAGACTGGCCGAGGCCATCATGAACCCGCACAGCAGGAAGGCGCCCTCGGCCTCGCCGGGCTCCGCTCCGGGCTGCCGGAAGCGGTACACGAAGCCGTCCGAGCCCAGCTCCCGGGCCACCGCCTCGAGGGTGGCCGCCGAGGCCGGGTCCCCGGCGGGCCAGTAGGGCGAGGCCAGCGGGCGCAGCAGGGCCGCGTCCGGCCCGGCGTCCGTCGCGGAGCGCTGCCAGTACCCCGACGGGTGCAGGCAGCGCCGCCGGGTCGCGGCCAGGATCGTGTCCGCCAGGGCGGACCGGCGGTCCGCGTCCGGCCCGCCGAGCTCCCGGGCCGCGGCCCGCAGCCCGGTGACCGCCGCCAGCCGGGAGTGCGTCCACCAGGCCGGCTCCAGCTCCCACAGGCCCGCGTCCGGCCGGTCCCAGTTCTCCTCCAGGGCCGCGACCGCCACCGCCGCCGCCCGGTGCCCGTCCGCAGGCAGCCGGTCCTGCCGGGCGGCCGTCGCCAGCAGTTCCAGCACCTCCCCGAAGGTGTCGAGCTGGAACTGCGACCCGGCGTCGTTCCCCGTCCGGTCCGCGGCCCCCGGGTACCCGCAGAGCGGCAGCCGCCGCTCGGCCGGCACCGGCGAGCCGTCGGTCCGGTAGGCGGGGCGCAGCTTCGGACCGTCCGCGAGCACCCGCTCGACGGCCACCCGCACGGACGCGTCGGTCAGCGGGTGCGGTCCGTGCAGCGCCAGCGCCTGGCCCGCGTAGCACTGGTCCCGCAGCCAGGCGTAGCGGTAGTCGTAGTCCCGGTCGGTGCCGGCGTGCTCGGGCAGGGAGGTGGTCGCGGCGGCCACCATCGCCCCTGTCCGGGGGTTGGTGAGCCCGGTCAGCACCGCGTACGCCTGGGCGACGTCCCGGGCCGCGGTCAGCCCGTCGCAGGAGGGCACCGCCGCCGCCCAGAACCCCTCGGTGCGCCGCCAGGCCGCACCCGGCTCCACCGGCGGCCCCAGGGGCCGGTCCGCGGCCTCCAGGACCAGGTCGTGCACCCCGCCCGCCGGCACCTCCAGGACGGCGGTCAGCTCACCGTCCGGGCCGGTACGGGCCTCGGGCACGCCCCGCAGCCGCACCCGCAGGTCTCCCCGGGTGCCCTCCCACATCCCCTCGCCGGTGCGCCGCAGCCCGGCCGCCGGCTCCGTCCCGTACCCGCCCGACACCGCCAGCCGCACCACCATCCGGGCCGGTCCCCGGACCGCGCGGATCCGCCGCAGCAGCACCGCCCGGTGCGGGTCGGCCGGCGCCGCCAGGGCCTCCCGGCACTCCACCACCGCGTCCGGCCCCAGCGTCCAGCGCTGGGTCCAGACGAGCGAGCCCGCCGCGTACGAGCCGCCGGAGACCGCCCAGGACGCCTCCGGGCGCACCCCGAAGGCGCCGGCGCCGCCGATCAGCTCGGCGAAGACCGCGGGGTCGTCCCAGCCGGGCAGGCACAGCCACACCACGTCCCCGTCCGGCCCGGTCAGTGCCCCCCGCTCGCCGTCGGCCAGCAGGGAGTACATGCGCAGCGGCCGCGGGACGTGCCGGCTGCCCGGGCGGGGTCCGGTGGCAGGGCGGGCCGTGGGGATCACCCCTCTCTCTCGTTCCTCCGCGCGCTTACCCCGGCCGGCCGGGCTTACGCCGGACCGGACGGCGCGCCCCGCCGGCTCAGGCCGCGGCGGTGGTGGCGGCCAGGGCGTCGACCACGTCGGTGAGCCGGCCGTGCCGGCGCAGCACCGCGCGCTGCCGGGCGGCCCCGCTGCCCTCCCGGCGCAGCCGTCGCAGCAGCTCGTCCACCAGCTCCCGGTCCCCGGCGGCCTCCAGGCCCGGCGCCGCCCGCGCCCGCAGCCGCTCCACCAGGGCGTCCGCGGGCAGCCGGTCGCCGCTGAGCGGGTCGAGGCCGCAGCCCGCGAGCCCCTGGGCGGCGGCCAGTTCATGGGCCCGGCGCAGCCGCTGCTCGGGCACCTGCGGAGGTGGCCGGCCCGCGGCCGCCTCCTCCAGCAGGCTCGCCGCCAGGCCCCGGACCAGCGCCGCGACCAGCACGACCGTGTCCAGGTCGGCATTGGTGTCCGCGACCCGGATCTCCAGGGTGGGCACGTGCTCGGAGGGGCGGGCGTACCAGTAGACCATCGCCCGGTCCATCAGGATCCGGTGCTCGACCAGCTCGCTCACGTACGCCTCGTGCTGGGCCTCCCCGAGCAGCGGGGCCGGGCCCACGGTGGGCCAGCGGCCGAACTCCTTGAAGCGCCAGCTGTCGAAGCCGGTGTCCCGGCCGAGGGCGAAGGGGGAGTTGCCGGTCAGCGACTGCACGGCGGGCAGCCACGGACGCATGTGGCCCGCCAGGGCCAGTGCCCCGGCCCGGTCGAAGCTTCCGATGTGGACGTGGCAGCCGCAGACCAGGCCGTCGTACGGGCTCACCAGGGCGGCGAACCTCCGGGCCATCCGGCGGTAGCGGTCGGTGTCCGTGACCGTCAGCGGCCGGCTCGGCGGTACCACCGGCGTGCCGGTGGCCACCAGCAGGCAGCCGGCCGCCGCGGCCGCCGCCGACAGGGTCCGGCGCAGCCGGGCCAGCTGCCCGCGCAGTGCCGCCGTGCCGTCGACCGGTTCGGTGCACCCCTCCACCTGGGCGGTGAAGAACTCGGTCTGCACCCGCTCGCCCAGCTCGCGGGCCGCCGCGGCGATCACCGCGGGCGCCCGGCCCACCGGCCGCCGGCTGTCGCGGTCGACCAGCAGGAACTCCTCCTCCACCCCCATCGTCAGCACGGTCATCGGGACTCCCTCGCCAGTGGACCAGGGCGGTTACCCCGGATCGCGGGCCGCATCCCCGTGTGTGACGGCCGGGTCCGGGGGTAGCCGCCGGACTGACCAGTGACCTCGGGCACGGGAGGAACCATGCCGCGCAGTTGGAGCGACAAGCGCGAACGCCAGTACGAACACATCAAGGAGAGCGCCGAGGACCGCGGGGCGAGCGCCAAGAGGGCCAAGGAGATCGCGGCCCGCACGGTCAACAAGGAACGCGCCCGCGCGGGCGAGTCCGAGACGGCGAGCAGGACCTCGACCGAGGACATGTCCTCCGGCAGGCGCGGCGGGCAGCGCTCGCACAGCGGCGCCCAGGGCCGCACCAAGGAGCAGCTGTACGAGGAGGCCAAGCGCCGCAACGTCCACGGCCGCTCCGAGATGACCAAGGCCCAGCTCCTCGAGGCCCTGGGCGGCGAGGGCTGACCGGCGGCGCGGGGCCCGGGCACGAGAGGCGGTCCGGCATGGCGAAGGACGCCGAGCGGCGGGACGACCGGCCCGGCGACGGCCGCCACGAGAGCGCCAACGAGCGGGCGGACCGCCAGTGGCAGGAGCTGATGCAGGAGATCAGGGTCGCCCAGACCGGCGTCCAGATCCTCTTCGGCTTCCTGCTGACCGTCGTCTTCACCCCGAAGTTCCAGGGACTGCCGCAGAGCGACAAGTCGATCTACATCGCCACCGTGCTGCTCGGTGCCCTGGCCACCGGCGCCCTCATCGGACCGGTGGCCTTCCACCGGGTGGTCGCGGGCCGCCGGATCAAGCCCCAGGCCGTGTTCTGGGCCTCCCGGCTCACCTTCATCGGACTCGTGCTGCTGCTCGCCACCTTCACCTCCGCGCTGTTCCTCGTGCTGCGGGTGGCCACCCACGGCGTACTGGTGCCCTCGCTGGTGAGCGGGGTGTTCCTCTGGTACCTGCTGTGCTGGTTCGCGCTGCCGCTGTGGGCCCGGTCCCGCCACACCGACGAGCTGGGCCCGCCGGACGGCTGAGCCCCCGCCGGGTTCAGGCCAGCGGGGTGTGGGAGCTCATGTCCGGCGGCTACCCCCGGACGGCCGTGCCGAACGCCCCGGCCCGGCCCCGGCGCCCCCCGGCGTGGCATGCTCGATGCATGGCAGGCGATCCGCTGCTTCCCGAGGCCGGCGACGGCGGCGCGGCGCCCGAGGTGCTGGCCCTGGCCAAGGTCGTGGCGAGACTGCGCGCCGAGGTCGTGGACCTGGAGGGCGTCGCCTCGGTGACGGCCGTCGTCGAGCGGGCCAAGGGCGTGGTGATGGCCCAAAGCGGGGTGTCGGCGGACGCCGCGCACCAGCTCCTGGCCGACCGGGCTGAGCGTCGCCGCCGGACCCTCCTGGAAGAGTGCTGGATCACCCTGGGCCGGACCGGGGTCGGCCCGGTGACCGTGCCGCCGGAGGCCGCCCGCCCCGAACCGGACGAGGAGCCCGAGCCGGGCCTGTCGCCCTTCAGCAGCAACCGCTACGTCGTCGGCACCGGCGGGCCCGGGGGCCGGTCGGTGCTCGCCCGGCTGGCCCAGGACCTGACCGCCGCCCGGACCGCCGACGACGTCGCGGAGCTGCTGCTGGCCGGACTGGGCGGGACGCAGGACGTCACGGCCGTGATGGTCTACCGGACCACCGCCACCGGCAGCCTGGAGCTGACCGGGCGGGCCGGGGTGGACGACGACCTGGCCGACCAGTGGAGCCACGTCCCGCCGCTGAGCGGGGTGGCCGCACTGGAGGCCCTGGCGGCCGCCGAACCGGTGTGGCTGGAGGACGCCGAGCGGGACGCGGCCCGGCACGTGCTGATCGGCGACGCGCCCGACCGGTGGCCCTCCCGCGCCTGGCTGCCGGTACCCGGGGGACCCCCGCCGACCACGGTGGTCGGGCTGTTCAGGTCGCGCCCGGGCCCCTTCGGCGCGGGGACCCGGACGCTGCTGCGGCGGGCCGTGCGGCTGTGCGCCGGGCGGCTGCGCGAGGACGGCGGGCCCTACGGCGCCGACGCGGCCACCGGCGACGCGGCGGCCGTGCAGGCGGTCTTCGACGCCCTCTCGGAGCCGGCCGTCCTGCTCACCCCGCTGCACGCGCAGATGGGGGAGGTGGAGGACTTCCGGATCGACGCCGCGGCCCCGGAATCGGTGGACGTGGCCGGCCGGCGCGGCCGGGAGCTGGTCGGCCGCCGGATCCTGGAGACCTACCCGACCGTGGCCGGCACCCCGCTGTGGGAGGGGTACCTGACCACCCTGGCCACCGAGACGCCGTACGAGGGCGAGCCCTTCACCTACGAGGAGGTCACCGCCGGGGTCCCGCAGAAGTCCGTCTACTCGGTGCGCGCGGCGAAGCTCGGCGACCGCCTGGTGGTCTCCTGGGTCCGGCACGACACCAGCGAGCGCGAGACCCGCCGGCTGGCCGAACTCCAGCGCCTGGGGAACCTGGGCTGGGCCAGCTGGGACCTGACCACGGACACCATCACCTGGTCGGACCAGGTCTTCACCGTCTTCGACCGGGACCCGGCGCTCGGGCCGATGACCCTGGAGGAGCTGCCCCGCCACCTGGTCCCCGACGACCTGCCCCGGCTGGGCGCGGCCGTCGAGCGGTTGCTCGGCGAGGGCGAGCCCGTGGACGAGCCCTTCCGGATCACCACCGGGCGGGGCGTGCGGCACCTGCGGATCGTCGCGGAGGCGCAGCGCGACGCCGACGGCGCCCCCGTCGAGGTGCACGGCTTCTTCCAGGACCTCTCCGTGCTCCGGGACGCGGAGATCGCGCTGGTCGACAGCGCCCGCGCCAACCTGGTCCAGCGCGGCATGCTCCAGGCCGAACGCGCCCTCGGCGCCCGGCTCCAGGAGACCCTGCTGCCCCTCGCGGAGCAGTCGCTCGAGCTGGCCGGACTGTGCGTGGACGTGGCCTACGTGCCCGCCGACACCGGCCTCAACGTCGGCGGCGACTGGTACTCCGCCATCGAACTGCCCGACGGGGGCGCGCTGTTCGTGGTGGGCGACGTGGCCGGGCACGGGCTGTCCGCGGTCGGCACCATGGCCCAGCTGCGCTTCACCGCCAAGGGCATGGCCGTCACCGGCTCCCGGATGCCCGATGTGCTGCGCCGGCTCAACAATCTGCTGCTGCACACCGCTTCGGCCCCGGAGGGCGCCACCGCCACCATGGTCATGGCCCACTACCACCCCTCGGACCGGCTGCTGACCTGGGTCCGGGCCGGCCACCTGGCACCGCTGCTGGTCCGGGACGGCGAGGCGCGCTACCTGCCGCAGCCCCAGGGCTGCCTGCTGGGCGCCGCCCTCGACTCCTCGTACGGCCAGTCCGTGCTGGAACTGCTCCCCGGCGACCACCTGCTCTTCTACACCGACGGGCTGGTGGAGGACCCGGGCGAGGACATCGACCTGGGCCTGGACCGGCTCGCGGAGACGGCCCGGGAGCTGCTGCGGGCCGCCCCGCCCGAGGCGCTGGCCCGGTCGCTGGCCGCCCTGCGGCCCGGCAACCGCGACGACATCTGCGTCCTGCACCTCAACCTGGCGGACGGGGACGACGGGTGAGCGGATCGGACCTCATCGGCAGGCAGATCGCCGGCTACCGCGTCGAGCGCCTGATCGGGCGCGGCGGCATGGCCGTCGTCTACTGCGCCAAGGACCTGCGGCTGGACCGGACGGTGGCGCTCAAGCTGATCGCCCCCGAGCGGGCCCGGGACGAGACCTTCCGGCGCCGGTTCGCCCACGAGTCCCGGGTCGCCGCCGCCATCGACCACCCGCACATCGTCCCGGTCTTCGAGGCCGGGGAGACCGACGGGGTGCTCTACATCGCGATGCGCTACGTCCCCGGCCCGGACCTGCGGGGGCTGCTGAAGAAGGAGGGCCCGCTGCCGGTCCCCGCCGCGCTGCGGATCGCCGCCCAGGTGGCCTCGGCGCTGGACGCCGCCCACCGGCACGACCTGGTGCACCGGGACGTCAAACCGGGCAACATCCTGATCGGCGCGGGCACCGACAGCGACCACCCGGAGCACGTCTACCTGACCGACTTCGGCCTGACCAAGCGGGCGTTGGCGCCCACCGGCTTCACCATGGCCGGCGAGTTCGTCGGCACGCTCGACTACATGGCGCCGGAGCAGATCTCCGGGCGGCCGGTGGACGGCCGCTGCGACATCTACAGCCTCGCCTGCGTGGTGTACGAGACGCTGGCCGGGGGCCCGCCGTTCCAGAGCGAGGACCACGCGGCGATCCTCTGGGCCCACCAGTACGACCCGCCGCCGCCGCTCACCGGACGGCGGCCCGGGGTCACCCCCGCCCTCGACGCCGTCTTCGGGAAGGCGCTGGCCAAGGTCGCCGAGGACCGGTACGGGACCTGCCTGGAGTTCGTCGGGGCGCTGCGGTCGGCCGCGGCCGGGAGCGCGGAGCCGGCGCCGCCGCCGGCCCGGCCGGCCACCGTCCTCGCCGAGGTGGTCCCGGCGGCCGGGCCGCCCCCGCCCGCGGGCGGGCGGCCCACGGACGGCTCACCGCCGCCGGGACCGCCGGACTGGGCCCGGCCGGTCTTCGGTGACCGGCCGGGCGGGGGATAGGTAGCTGGGAAGAGAGGGGGGGAAGCGGTCCGTCACAAGCCCAGGGCGATGGCCATCCGGGTCATCTCCGCGGTGGTGTTGATGCCCAGCTTCACGCGGATGCGGCGCAGGTAGGCGTCGACGGTGTGCTTCGAGAGCCCCATCGAACGGGCCGTCTGGAGGTAGGTCCGACCGGCGGCGATGTGGCGCAGGGCCTCCTGCTCACGCGGGGCCAGCGTCGGCGCCGGGGCCTCCTGCGGAGCGGACTGGGTGGGGACGGAGACGGTCATCGGGGCGGCGAGGGTGAGGCTCATGGGATTTCCTCCGACGGATCGGTGGTTCATCACGGGGATCACTCACTGCTCGCGTCTTCGGAAGCAGAAGGACATGTGGCGAGATGTCGCGTTTTGTCCTCTGCTAAAAGCTTCGCGGCGGCACGTCATCACGACGTCCGCCGACTGTCACAGGCGTGAAACAGGGGTCATATGTGCAGGTCAGAGCCTTGAACCCGAAGGGGAAAACGGGAACCACAAGGGCTCAGGGGCCGTCCGGGAGCGGACGTCACGGCTCGATCAGCGACTGCTCGGCCCAGATGGTCTTGCCCACCGCGGCCGGCCGGGTGCCCCACCGCTGGGTCAGCTGGGCCACCAGCAGCAGGCCCCGCCCGCCCTCGTCGAAGGTCCGGGCCCGCCGCATCCGCGGGGCGGTGCTGTTCGCGTCCGAGACCTCGCAGATCAGCGTGTCCTTGTCGTGGATCAGCCGCAGCTCGATGGGCGGCGCCCCGTACCGGATCGCATTGGTGACCAGCTCGCTCACCAGCAGCTCGGTGACGAAGGCGGCGTCGTCCAGCCCCCAGGCCGTCAGCTGGTCGGTGGCCTGCCGGCGGGCCTGGGCCACGTACTCCGGGTCGGCCGGCACGTCCCAGGAGACGACCTTGTCCGAGTGCAGCCCCCGGGTGCGCGCGACCAGCAGCGCCACGTCGTCGTCCGGCCGGTGGGTGAGCAGCGCCGTCAGCACCCGGTCGCAGACCGTGTCCAGCGAGGCCGCCGGCTGCGCCAGCGCCCCGAACATGCTGTCCAGGGCCTCGTCGATGTCGTGCTCCCGGGCCTGCAGCAGCCCGTCCGTGTACAGGGCCAGCACACTGCCCTCGGGCAGCTCGGCCTCCAGGGTCTCGAAGGGCAGCCCGCCCAGCCCCAACGGCGGCCCGGCCGGCACGTCCAGCACGTACACCGAGCCCTCCGGGGAGACCACCGCGGGCGGCGGGTGCCCCGCCGTCGCCAGCGTGCAGCGCCGGCTCACCGGGTCGTAGACCACGTACAGGCAGGTGGTGCCGATACCCCCGGAGGCGTCCTTGTCGGTCTCGTCGGCCGACAGGTGGATGATCAGGTCGTCCAGGTGGGTCAGCAGCTCGTCCGGCGGCAGCTCCACGTCCGCCAGGGTCCGCACCGCCGTCCGCAGCCGCCCCATGGTCGCCGAGGCCCGGATGCCGTGGCCCACCACGTCGCCGACCACCAGGGCCACCCGGGCACCGGAGAGCGGGATGACGTCGAACCAGTCGCCGCCCACCCCCGCCTCGGTGCCGGCCGGGAGGTAGCGGTGGGCGATCTCCAGCGCCGAGTGCTCCGGCAGCTTCTGCGGCAGCAGGCTGCGCTGCAGGGTCATGGTCGTGGTGTGCTCCCGGCCCGGGGCCACCGGCTCCACCGGCAGGTCCAGCGCCGGGCGGTCCGCCTCGGCCCGGGACCGGTCGTGCACCGCCGCGCAGACCGCGCGCACCCGGCCGTCCGGGTCCCGCAGCGGGGCCAGCGAGGCGGTCCAGGCACCGCCCGGGGTCGTCCCCGTGGGGCGGAAGAAGGAGGCCACCGACTGCGGACGGCCGGTCTCCAGCACCAGCCGGATCTTCCGCTCCGTCTCGTCGCTCACCGGATCGGGCACGATCTCCGGCAGCCGCAGCCCCACCATCTCCGCCTCGGTCAGCGCCAGCGCCCGCTCCATCCCGGCATTGGCGCGCACCAGCCGCAGGTCCCCGTCGAAGACCGCGAGGGAACACGGCGACTGGGCGAAGGCCCACGCGTCCAGCAGCTCCTCCCGGGGGGCGGCACCGCCCGGGACGGCCGAGACCACGAACCACTTCGCCACGCCCTCGGTGGAGGTCCAGCGGTGCGCCAGCACCCGGGCCGGCACCGCGTGGCCGTCCCGGTGCCGCAGTCCCACCGGGCCGCTCCAGCGCTCCTGCCCGGCCGGGATCCGCCGGGCCCTCTCCGCCGCGTCGTCGGCCAGCAGCCGGGCCGCGGGCCGTCCCACCACCTCGGCGGCCGGGTACCCCAGCAGCCGGCCGGCGCCCTCGCTCCACTCCGTCACGATGCCCTGTTCGTTGACGGTGGCGGCAGCGGTGTAGCCCGGACCGGCGCCGTCCGCCGGGTCCGGGAGCTCACCGGGAGGGGTGGGAGGTCGCTCCATCGCCGATCATCTCGCCCTCGGTCGTTCCGTTGCCGTCGCCCCCGCGGGGCACCCGCACGGCCAGGAGATCCACTGACAAGCATGATCCAGCGGGCCGAAGAGCACCAACGGGGCGCGTCACGGCGACGCGCTCCCGGCCGGCCCCGCGGGTACGAGGACCAGCGCCAGCACGACGCCCTCGGCCCGCCACACCATCGCGCGGCGCCCGCCGCCCAGCCGCGGCGGGCACAGGCCGAGCAGCGGGACCCGGCGCGGCGCGTCCCCGAAGACGCTGCCCCGGTCGGCCTTGACGGCGGCCTCCTTCAGCGCCCACGCCCCGGCCAGCGCGGCGGCGCCGGCCGTGTCCGGATCCCCGGGTCCCCCGCCCCCGGCCGCGCCGACCAGGGCGCGCTCCGCCGCGGTGAAGACGTGCTCGGCGACCCGCCGCACCGCCCCGGCCGAGGTGGTCTCGCACAGGTCCACCCCGACCGGCACCGGCGCCAGGGCCGCCGCCACGTAGCGCTCGGTGTGGCTGACCGACAGGTGCACCCCCGGCGCGGGGACCCCGTCCAGCAGGGCGTACGGGGACCCGTCCGGCCGGGGCAGGACCGCCAGCCGCTGCGGCGGCAGCCCGGTCACCTCACCCAGCAGCCGCTTGGCCAGCAGCCGGCCGGCCAGCCACTCGGCCCGCCGGCCGGCCGGCAGCACCCCTGCCACCACCCGCTCGGCCGGGCCGAGCCACGGCGTCCCGTGCAGGTCCGACCGGCGGGCCACCAGCAGGCCGGCCCCGCTCCAGCTGCGGAGCCGCCCCGCTTCGCCCATCGGGGCGAACACGCCGTCCACGACCCGCACCTCAGGCCGCCGCGGCGGCCGCGTCCGGCTGCCGCAGCCCCTCGGCCAGTGCGGCCACGGTGCGCCGGATCTGCTCGGGCGTGTGCGCGCTGGTGACGAAGAAGCGCAGCCGCGCCAGCTCCTCCGGCACGGCCGGATAGAGGATCGGGTTGACGCTGACACCGGCCCGGAACAGGTGCTCCGCGAGCCGCAGCGTCCGCAGCGAGTCCCCGACGATGCACGGCACGACCGGGGTCTGCCGGCTCGCCCCGGTGTCCACGCCCGCCTCCCGCGCCAGACCGGTGAAGAGCGCGGCGTTGGCCGCCAGCCGGGCCACCCGCTCCGGCTCCGCGCGCAGCACCCGTACGGCCGCCAGCGAGGCCGCGGTGTCCGCCGGGGTCAGCCCCGCGCTGTAGACGAACCCCGGCAGCGTGTAGCGCAGGTAGTCGACCACCGCGCGGCTCCCGGCGACGTAACCGCCGCAGCTCGCCAGCGCCTTGGAGAGGGTGCCCGACCACAGCTCGACCTCCGTGCGGTCGACGCCGTGGTGCTCGCCGACGCCCCGGCCGGTCGTCCCGACGGTGCCGATGCTGTGCGCCTCGTCGATCATCAGGAGCGCGCCGTGCCGCCGCTTGACCTCGATCAGGGCCGGCAGGTCGGCGATGTCCCCGTCCATGCTGTACACGCCCTCGACCACCACCAGCACCCGGCGGTACCGGTCCCGGACCCGCCCGAGCAGGGCGTCCAGGGCCGCCGCGTCGTTGTGCGGGAAGGGCCGGCGGGTGGCGCCGGAGAGCCGGCAGCCCTGGAGGATGCTGTCGTGCGCGAGGGCGTCGTGCAGGACCAGGTCCCCGGGCCCGACCAGGTGCCCGATCACCGTGACGTTGGTGGCGTGGCCGTTGGCCAGCGTCACCGCCGCCTCGCAGCCCAGCAGCTCCGCGAGCTCGGCGTCGAGCTCCCGGTGGAGCGGCCGGCTGCCGGACAGCAGGCGGCTGGCCGAGGCCGAGGTGCCGTACCGCTCGATCGCCGCCCGGGCCGCCCCGGCCACCCGGGGGTCGGTGGCCATGCCCAGGTAGTTGTAGCCGGAGAACGAGATCAGCTCCCGCCCCCCGACCAGGGTGGTGTCCGTCAGGCCGCGTTCGTGGACGAGGAAGTACGGGTTGGGCAGCTCCAGCCCGGTGAGCGCGGCCAGCCGCTCACGGTGGGCGGTGACCTCCGGGAAGCACTCGATCCGGGTGTGCTCCTCGGGCGGGGCGGCGGGGGCGGGATCCGCGGGCGGCGCCGGCGCGGCCGCCCGCTCGGGCCCGGCGGCGGGCGGCGGGGCCTGCGCCTCGCGGGCGGCGGCCGGGTCCGGTTCCGGCTGCGGTGCCGCCGCCGGTACGGGATCCGGGGCCGGGCCCCGCTGGCCGGGCACCGCGGGGACGCCGGCGAGCTGGGCGGTCAGGCCTCCGATCGTCGGCCGGTCGGCGGTCCGCTCGTCGAAGGACCACTGCGGCCACTGCCGCCGCAGGGCGGTGAAGAGGTCCGTCAGCATCAGCGAGTCGAAGCCCAGGTCGTCGACCAGCAGCTGGTCGGCCCGCAGGTGCGCCACCGGGAACGCGCCGATCCGGGCCACGTGGGCGAGCACCGCGTCGGCGACCTCCGGCGGGGGTCCGTCCTGCCGCTCCGGCACCGACTCGGGCCGCAGCTGCTCGGGCTCCGGCCGCACCGGGTCCGGCTCCGGCCGCTCCCGTTCCGGCAGGGTGTCGGCGAGGCCGCTGAGCAGGGTCACCTGCTGGTGCACCAGTTGCAGCACCTCGAACATCAGGAAGTTCATCGGGTGCGCGGTCGGCCGCCCGGCCGGGCGGTCCGCCGGCTGCCGGCCGGCCGATACCTCCGGGGCCACGGCCTCGGGGGCCACCGCGACGGGCGTCGCCCCCTCCGGCGCCGTCGCCTCGGGCGCCTGCGCGTCCGGCGCGGCAGCGGCTCCGGCCGCGGTGGGCTCGGCCGGGCGGCGGCCCGGGACCCAGTGCGGGCGGCCGTCGAGCCGGGCCACCGGCAGGTCCAGCAGCCGCCGGTCCGCCCCGGCCACCAGGACCCGCGGGTCCACCGGCACCCCGAGCACCGTCAGCCGCGCCAGCGCCCGGACGAAGCCCTGGCCCTCGTCCGGCTCGCCGCCCCCGCCGGACACCGCGTACACGTCCGGGTACTCGGGCAGGCTCCGCCGGACCGCGGTGAGCAGCGAGTTGCCGCCGGTCACCTGGAGGAAGATCCGGGCCCCCGCCCCGTACGCGGTGCGCACCGCCTCGCCGAAGCGGACCGGCGCCGAGGCGTGCCGGGCCCACAGCTCGCGCAGCTGCCCGGGGTCGGCGCACAGGGCCGCGTTCACCGACGAGACGAAGGGCAGCACCGGCCGGCGGACCGGGCGGCCCGCCAGGTCCGCCCGCAGGGCCTCCTCGACGGAGGCCAGCAGCGGCGAGTGGAAGGCGTGGGAGACGGCGAGCGGCACCGTCACGACCCCGGCCGCCGTGCAGGCCGCCGCGAGGGCGGCCAGGCCGTCCGTACTGCCGCTGACCACGACCTGCCGCGGCTGGTTGAAGCAGGCCAGCCACACGTCGTCGATGCCGTTCATCAGCCGCCGGCAGGTCTCCTTGTCGGCCTGCACCGCGAGCATCCCGCCGCGCCCGCCGGTCTCGGCGCTCCGGAGCAGCGCGCCCCGGTGCACCAGCAGCCGGACCGCCTCCACCGGGCCGAGCGCCCCGGCGACGGTGGCCGCGGCGAACTCACCGACGCTGTGGCCCAGGGCCAGGTCCGGCACGACCCCGCAGTCCGCGAGCAGCCGGGTGGCGGCGATCTGCACGGTGCCGAGCAGCGGCTGGCAGACCTCGGTGCCGGTCAGCCGCTCCCGCAGCGCCCGCTGCGCGCCCGCGGTGACCGGCTGCTCGCCGTACAGCAGCCCGGCCAGGTCGACACCGGTGTGCCGGTGGGCCAGCCCGCTCAGCACGTCCACCGCGCAGCGGTAGCCGTCGAAGCGCTCGTACAGGTCCCGCAGCATGCCCGGCCGCTGGCTGCCCTGGCCGGGGAAGAGGAACGCGACGCGGCGCTCCCCGGGCGGCAGCGGGGCGTCGGCCGCGTAGGCGCCGTCGCCCAGGTCGCCCCGGGTGCCGTCGGCGAGCTGCTGCCGGGCCCGGCGCAGCCGCGCCGTGAACGCCGCGGTGCTGTCCGCGACGACCGCCAGCCGGGCGCTCAGCACCGCCCGACCGCCCAGGGTGTGCGCCAGCGCCGCGATCGGGGGCGGCTGCGCCCCGGGCGCCTCCAAGGCCTCCAGCAGGTCGCCGGCGTACCGGTCCAGGAGCTCCGGGCTGCCCGCCGAGAGCAGCACGAGCTGCGGTACGGCCGGCTCCGGGCGGACCGGGGGCCGGGTCGCGGCCGGTCCCGGCTCCTGCTCCAGGACCACGTGGACGTTGGTGCCGCCGAAGCCGAAGGAGCTCACGGCGGCCCGCCGCGGGGCGTCCCCGGCGGGCCAGGGCCGGGCGGTGTCCGCGATCCGCAGGCCCGCGGCGCCGAGGCCGGGCTCCGGGCGCGGGGCGGTGGCGGGCTGCGGCACGATCGTCCGGTGGTGCACCACCAGGGCCGCCTTGATCAGGCCCGCGATGCCCGCCGCCGAGAGCGCGTGACCGATGAGGGCCTTGCCCGCACCGAGGTAGCACAGGCCCGGGTCCTCGTCGGGGTACTCGGTGCGCAGCCGGCGCAGGGCCTCGAGCTCGGCGCGGTCGCCGGCCTCCGTCCCGGTGCCGTGGGCCTCCAGGAACGAGACCGACGAGGGGGCCGCACCGGCGTCGTCGTAGGCCCGGCGCATGGCGCGCAGCTGCCCCTCGGGCGTGGGTACCAGCGGCCCGGGGGAGGCGCCGTCGTTGGCCGAGCCGATGCCCTTGATGACCGCGTACACCCGGTCCCCGGCGGCGAGCGCGTCGGCCAGCGGCCGGATGACCACCACGCCCGCGCCCTCGCCGAGGACGAAGCCGTCGGCGGCCTCGTCGAAGGGCCGGCACACCCCGGCGGCGGACAGCGCCCGCAGCCGGGAGAAGCCGATCAGGCTGTCCGGGGTGAGGTTGAGGTAGACCCCGCCCACCACCGCGATCGTGCAGCCGCCGCGGCGCAGCTGGGCCACGGCCTGGTCCAGGGCGACCAGTGAGCCCGAGCAGGCGGCGTCCACCGCGAAGCTGGGTCCGCCCAGGTCGAACTGGCGGCTGACGGTGCCGGCGGCCATGTTCAGCAGGCTGCCCGGCAGCGTGTACGACTGGACGGTGCCGAGCCGGCCGGCCCGCTCCCGGACGGCCGCCAGGGCGCCGGGGCCGGTGGTTTCCCCCGCCTCCTCGGCCTGGGATATCGCCCGGATCGGGGCGGTCATCAGGTCCTTGTAGTCGGAGACCGAGACACCGAAGAAGACCCCGGTGTTCTCCCGGTCGAAGTCGCCCCGGCCCAGGCCCGCGTCGTCCAGGGCCTCCCGGGTGACGTCCAGCATCAGCCGGTGCTGGGGGTCCATGGCCCGGGCCCGGGCCGGGGGCACCCCGTAGTGCAGTGCGTCGAAGCGGTCCACACCCTCCAGGAAGGCCACCTGGTCGGTGTAGGCGGTGTGCGCGGCGGACCGGTCGCCGGGCTCGTGGAAGGTGCCGTGGTTCCAGCGCTCGGGGGGTACGGCGGAGAACTGCCGCTCGCCGCCGAGCAGCAGCCGCCAGTAGGCGCCGACGTCGGGTGCGCCGGGGAACCGGCAGCCGATGCCGGTGATGGCGATGCCGTCGAAGGCCGGGGCGGGCCGGGACGGTGCGTCCTGAGCCGGTGCGTCCTGAGTGGGGGCGTGCGGGGCCGGTGCGTGCGGGGCCGGGTCGTTCATGACGGGGATTCCTTGTCGTCGGGCACCCGCTCGCGGGCGCCTGGGGCTTCCACCGTCCCCGGCCGTCGGCGACGGCCCCAGCCCCGGCAATTCGTCACTTGACAGGAGGCGCGGCGAGGGGCACAGGAGAGCGGCATCCCGGCCCGGCCGGGGCTTTTACCCGGGCCGGCCGTGGCCGTCAAGTCCCGTATTGCAGTGACGTGCCCGGCCGGCCCCGCCGGGGTTTATTTGAAGCACGCCCCACCGGAAACCTCCGGCGGAGAACGAGAAACCGGGTGAATTCCCCTTCTCTCTCGCGGGGCCTCTTAAAAGAAACCCCTTATCGCGAGTGGAGAACCATCATGTTCGAGCTTTCCTTTACCCGTCGTGCCCTTCTCGCCGGTTCCTCGCTGCTGCTGGTCGGCGGCGGAATCGCCCTCCCGGCCACCGCGATGGCCGCCCCGGCCCCGCAGCACGCCGTCACCTTCGT
>NZ_JBFBGK010000044.1:0-61039 GCF_040684615.1 Streptomyces sp. NPDC089919 | reverse complement strand
GCGTCCTTCTCCCCCGGCTTGCGCTGGAAGGAGCAGTACGCACACGACGCCGTGCACACGTTCGTCATGTTCAGGTGCCGGTTGACGTTGAAGTGGACCACGTCACCGTTCTTACGCGTCCGCACCTCATGGGCCAGACCGCCCAGCCACGCCAGGTCGTCCGACGCGTAGAGGGCGATCCCGTCCTCACGCGTCAGCCGCTCACCGGAGCGGACCTTCTCCTCCAGCTCGCGCTTGCGCCCAGCGTCCATGTCGCCATCCCCCTCGATCGGTGCCCTCGGGCACGGTGCCGAGCGGCGGTACGGCCGGCGGCTCGTTCATCCTTTCGGACATCAATGTGGGGAAAACCCCACACCTCGACCCGCTTTGCTGGAGGTGCGCACCCGCCGCCCCCGAGAAGAGGCCTCCGTGTCCCCGCTGTCCATCGCGTACTCGCCCTGCCCCAACGACACCTTCGTCTTCCACGCCTGGAAGCACGGTCTGCTGCCCGGCGCGCCCGCGCTCGACGTGCGGATCGCGGACATCGACGTCACCAACGGCCTTGCCGAAGCAGGCGCGTTGGACGTGCTGAAGATCTCGTACGCCGCGCTCCCCTACGTCCTGGACGAGTACGCGCTGCTGCCGTGCGGGGGTGCGGTGGGGCGCGGCTGCGGCCCGCTGGTGCTGGTCCGGGAGGCGGGCGGGGTGCGGTCGACGGCGGGCCGGCGGGTCGCGGTGCCCAGTACCCGGTCGACGGCGTACCTGCTCTTCCGGCTGTGGGCGGCCGGTGCGGGGGAGGGTGTCGGGGAGGTGGTGGTGCTGCCCTTCGACGAGATCATGCCGGCGGTCCGGGACGGGCGCGTGGACGCCGGCCTGGTCATCCACGAGGCGCGGTTCACCTACCCGGCGTACGGCCTGCGGTGCCTGGCCGACCTGGGCGAGGTGTGGGAGGCCGAGACCGGACTGCCCATCCCGCTCGGTGCGATCGTCGCGCGGCGGAGCCTGGGCGGGGCGTCCCTGGGCCGGCTCGCCGATGCGGCCCGCGCGTCGGTGCGGTACGCCTGGAGCGACCCGGCCGCCTCACGCGGGTACGTGCGGGAACACGCGCAGGAGATGGCGCCGGACGTGGTCGACCAGCACATCGGCCTGTACGTCAACGAGTTCACCGCCGACCTGGGAGCCGAGGGCCGCGCCGCGGTCCGGTCCCTGCTGGACCGGGCCGCGGCCGAGGGCCTGGCCCCGGCGGTGGCCCCCGGCGCCCTGGACCTCCCCGGCGCCGGCTAAGTGCGGTCGGTGCGGGCGGACTTCGTCCTGGGTTCCTTGACGAACTGCGGCAACACGCGCGGCGGCCAGGTGCCGGCCGCCAGCATCCCCAGGGAGTGGGCGCGGGCGACCAGTGCGGCGCGGTTGGTCACCCGGAGCTGCCGCAGCATGCGCCCGACGTGGTACTCGACGCCCTGGCGGCTGAGGTAGAGGCGGTCGGCCAGCTGGAGGTTGGACGTGCCGCCGGCGATGCCCTCCAGGATCCGGGCGTCGAGCGGGGAGAGCAGCGTCCTGGTCCGGGCGGGCGGCGGGGCGTGCTCCGCGGTGGGGTCCGGCGCGTCGTCGGGGCAGAGGGCGATCAGGTAGGCGGGCGCGTCGGGCAGCTGCCCCGAGCCGTGCACGCTGACGCCGGTGAGGTCGGCCCGGAAGGGCTCGCCCTCGCGCGGGACACCGATCACGCGGTCGGTGAACCGGTCCGGCCCACCCTCCGCGAGCTCGGCGAAACGCCGGCCGAGCGAGCCGGCGGTGCCGGGGAGCAGCAGGTCGTGGAGGTGCCGCCCGCAGACCTCGGCGGCCGTCCGGCCGAACAGCGAGCGGAAGACCGCGTCGGTGGCGAGGACGGTCAACCCCCCGTCCAGGCTGGCCATGCCCATGTGGCCGGGATGGCCCGGGCGGCAGGGGGTGTCGAGCGGGGCGGTGACGAGCAGGGTCATCGGATGCGGGTCCCTCTTCTCGGTTCGGGCCCGGATCCCCCGTCCGGCGGGGCCCGAGGCGCCGAACGCCCCGCATTGAAGGTGAACACTCAACTTTTTGCACCCCCATTGGCCAGACTTGATCATCTTGGTGCGAGTTCCGGCCAGCCTGCGCGTTTCTGAGGAGGTGTCGGATCCCTTGTCCCGACTGTCCGGGCGGGCCGTCCCGCCCGGACGGTCACGAGGTGTGGATTGGCCGGAATGCAGTGCCCTCAGGCGCGGCCCAGGAGGGCGGTGCCGGCGGTGGCCTCGGTGCGGGCGGTGAAGAAGCCGGTGAAGGCGGCCACGAACTCCGCCTCGCTGATCCGGCCGTCCCCGTCGGCGTCCAACTCGCGGAAACCCTCGTTGAGTTCGGCGGGGTGCACCCGGGAGCCGCCGAACAGCACGCGGTACTCGTCCGCGCACAGGTGGCCGCTGCCGTCCGCGTCCGCGGCCCGGAAGAGCGCGCGCATCGCGGGGGCCAGGCCGCGTTCCAGATAGGCCGGGTCCCGGTCCAGGCCCGCGGACATCGCGGCCACGAACTCGGCGCAGTCCACCGCCCCGTCGCCGTCCCTGTCCATGCCCGCGCACAGCTCCTTCCACCAGCCCTCGAAGGCGGCGTACAGCACGTCCTCGCGCTCCTGGGGCAGTTCGAGCTGCCAGCAGACGTTGTGCGCCATGGCCTGGAGGTCCGCCGTGTCGACCCGGCCGTCCCCGGTCTGGTCGAGCACCTGCCGGAAGAACGCCTCGAGCCGGTCGGCCCGGCTGCCGGCGCTTCGGGCCTTGGGGATCCGGGGCGCCGGCCGCCGCCCCGGCTCGGGACGGCTGCCGTCCGCGGCGTGCCCGCGGTAGCGCAGGCCGTCCGGCAGCCGGGTCATGAGCACCCGCAGGCCCCGGTGGAGGGTCCACGACAGGGCGGCGGCGGTCCGCGGCCGCGGGGTGCCGAACCGCTCGTGCCAGGCCGGCGGCAGGTCGGCGACGGTGAGGGCGGTCAGGGTGCGGGCCGTCAGCGCGCGCAGCAGCGGCCAGGCCGGTCGCAGCGGGCCCAGCCGGCGCGGAGCGGGGGCCTCCCGCAGCAGGTCGTGGAGCATGTACCGGGCCACGTCGGTGAGTTCCAGCTCCTCCCGGACCATCCGCTCCACATAGGCCGGGACCTCGGCGGCGGTCGCCGGCAGTTCCTCGCCGGGGATCCCGAGGTCCGTGCAGACCTCCGTGAACTCCGCGTACAGCACGTCCTGTTGGGCAGCCGTGAGCGGGGCGCCGGCCAGCTCGTGCATGGCCGTCATCGCCTCGTACAGCGTGACCATCACCCAGGCCCGGACCGCCGGGTCCTGGGCGTCGTACTCCCGGCCGGCGGCGTCGGTGCCCTTGATGCGGCGGTGGGTGCGCGCCAGCCGGGCGACCTCCAGCCGGCGCTCCTCGGGGCCGGCGAAGAAGAGCCGGCTGCCGCTGTCCATCGTGTGCTCGATACGGCGCCAGGGGTGGGCGCGGTAGGTGGAGTACCGGTCCATGCCGCCGGCGACGGCCGGATGGGCCGCCTGCAGGACGAGCAGCCGCCAGGCGACCAGTCCGATCCGGCGTTCGCCGAGGGTCCGGCGCAGCGCGAGGTCGGCAGCGGGCGTGGGGTTGCTCGTCACTGGTGTACTCCTGAAGTGCGGGTGGGCGTCGCGGAGTTCAACGCCGCTCGCGGGTCTTCGGGCCCGCCCGCGGCAATGGATCACCCGCACGTGGGTCGGTGCGAACGCCCGCCCGCCGGACCGCCCGCACAATCGTGCGGCATCCGGCCGTTGTGTCGTTCGGCCGTTCCGCCGGATCCGGGAATTGCTGGTGCCGCAATACAAAGACCATTGAATTTCGATCGACCGTTTCCGGACCGGTATCCGTGGGCTTAGCGTGGCTTGAGCGGTGAACGAACGGTGAACGCAGGGATTCAAAACCGGCGGTGCTGTTTGTAGCATCGGATATCGATGCGGATTGTCGCAAACGGGGAGACAGAGCATATGGATTTCGCCATGGTGTCAGGGAGTCGACCGGTCCATGAGTTAGGCGGCGCGAACGTACGGGGCGTCGCGGGCCTGTCGGAGGTCCACCGGGTGAGGGTGGGTTCGCTGCTGGTGGCGGACTCGCCGCGGCGGGAGTCCTTACAGGACGAGCACGTCCGCCTGCTGGCCGACAGCGACGCGGAGTTACCCCCGATCGTCGTGCACCGGGCCACGATGCGCGTGGTCGACGGCATGTACCGGGTGCGGGCCGCGGTCCTGCGGGGCGAGGCCGAGATCGCCGCCCGGTTCTTCGACGGCTCGCCCGAGGACGCCTTCGTCCTCGCGGTCGAGGCCAACACCAGCCACGGGCTGCCGCTCTCCCTCGCGGAGCGCACGGCGGCCGCCGCCCGGATCCTGGCCACGCACTCGCAGTGGTCGGACCGGGCCATCGCCTCCATCACCGGGCTCTCCGCCAAGACCGTGGGGGTGCAGCGGCGCAAGCTCGGCGGGCCCGGGGCCGAGGTCACCTCCCGGATCGGGCGGGACGGCCGGGCCCGGCCGGTCAGCAGCGCCGAGGGCCGCCGGCTGGCCGCCCGGATCATCCTCGATTCCCCCGGCGCCTCGCTCCGGCTGATCGCCGAGCAGTCCGGCGTCGCCCCCGGCACCGTCCGCGACGTACGGGCCCGGCTGCGCCGCGGTGAGGACATCGTCCCCAACCGGCAGCGGGCCGAGGGGCCCCCGCCGCAGCCGGCCGGTGAGCCCGCGCCGCCGGAAGAGCGGCAGCCGGCGCCCGCCGTGCCCGCCGCCGACCTGGCCGGCATCTTCCGCAGCCTGTGCCGGGACCCCTCCATGCGGCTGACCCACAACGGCCGGCAGCTGCTGCGCATGGTGGAGCTGCACCTGCTCGACCCCCAGGGCTGGGACAGGGTCGCCGAGTCCGTGCCCCCGCACCGGGCGGAGGTCGTCTCCGCGATGGCCCTGGAGTGCGCCCGCAAGTGGGAGCGCTTCGCGCACCACGTCCACGACACCGCGGTCGATCCCGTCGCCTGAGCGGCGGCCCCGCACACCCCTTCCCGGCAGCCGGACACCACACCGCCCGCACGGCGGCGATTCCGGCTGCCGGAAACGCGTGCGGGCCCGGAAGCAGGTCCGGACATCTGGGAACACGTGCCGGTTCCGGAAACGCGCCCGCAAACGCCTCCGGCGCGTGCAATCGAGGAAAATCCCCGATTGCACGCGCCGGAGTGGGCCGCCCGCGGACCTCAGGCCGGCTGCGCCGCCCGGACCTCGGGCCGCGGGGCCGGCTCCCGCCCCAGCGCCAGGCAGCAGGCCACGGCCACCAACAGCACCGCCAGCGGCAGGATCATCGCCAGCCGCAGCGCCGGGGCGAGGGCGTGCCCGCCGAGCAGCCCCTGGAAGAGCGCGCCGACCGCGGCGCTGCCCAGGACGTTGCCGACCTGCCGGGTGGTGTTGTAGACCCCGGAGGCCGCGCCGGCCAGGTTCCGGTCCAGCTGCCCCATGGCGAGGTTCGACATGGGAGCGAAGACGCACCCGAGTCCGATGCCGCAGACCAGCATGGGCGCCAGCAGCCACCAGGCCGTGACGTCCGGGCTGGCCAGCGCGAGGGTGCCGCCGAGCCCGACCCCGTAGCAGACCAGGCCGCGGACCAGCATCCCCTTGCTGTTCTGCGCCGTGGAGCGGCGGCCCACGAAGATGCCGACCACGCCGAAGGCCGCCGACAGCGGCGCCGTGGTCAGGCCGGCCCGCAGCGGGGTGAGCCCCAGGGCGGTCTGGAGGTACAGCGTCAGCAGCAGCAGGCTGCCGGCCAGCGCGAAGGAGACGATGGCCACGATGCCGTTGGCCAGGGTGAAGTTGCGGTACGCCAGCAGGGAGCCGGGGATCAGCGGGTGCGGGCTGCGGCGCTGCTGGAGGGCGAACAGCCTCAGCAGCACCACCGAGGCCCCCAGGACCAGCGGGATGGAGAGCGGCCCGGCGATGGTGCCCCAGCCGTACCGCTCGCCCTCCAGGACGCCGAAGGACAGGGCGAAGAGCCCGCCGGAGACCAGCGCGATGCCGGGCAGGTCCAGACCGGTCCGCCGGGGCGCGTGGTGTCCGGGCACCAGCAGGACCACCATGACCAGGCAGACCACGCCGATCGGCACGTTGATGAAGAACAGCCACTCCCAGCCGAAGCGGGTGACGACCAGGCCGCCGAGCAGCGGGCCGGTGATCGTGGCCAGCCCCGCCACCCCGCTCCACATCCCGTACGCGGCGCCCCGCCGCTCGGGCACGAACAGCAGCGCGATGAAGGCCGTGGTCTGCGGGGTCAGCAGGGCCGCCCCCAGGCCCTGGAGGGCCCGGGCCGCGATCAGCGGGCCGATGCTGTCGACCAGACCGCACCAGGCCGAGGAGGCGGTGAAGACCAGCAGGCCGGCGAGGTAGAGCCGCTTCTGGCCGAAGAGGTCGCCCAGCCGGCCTGCCGCCACCAGCAGGGCGGCGTACGTCAGCACGTAGGCGTTGGCCACCCACAGCACCTGGTCCAGCCCGGCGTTCAAGTCCTCGAGAATGACCGGAACGGCGATGTTCACGATCGTGGTATCCACCATGATCATGAAAAATCCCAGGCACAGCGCGCTCAGTGCGATCCAGGGGTTTCGAGTGGGAGTCACGCATCTCTCCTCGCGATTTCGGACGGCCGCTCGCGCACGCCCTCATCAGCGTTTATACAACCGCCACTTGCCGATGGGTAACTGTGTACTTCCCTCAGTTGCCGGTGTTTGACGCGAAGTTGGGTCGGCTGTTTACCTGGCAAGCCGCGCCCCGCTGAAATGCCCTCGGTGGTCGGTGGAATTCCGCTAGAGAGGTTTTGTCAAATGACGGAAAGTGTGATCGCCCCGGATTCCGGGGCGCTGGCCGGGGAACTTCCGTTCAACCCGGCCGACCCCGCCTTCGCGGCGGACCCCTACCCCGGCTACGCCTTCCTCCGCGACCACGCCCCGGTGCTGCGCGGCCCGTTGGGTGCCTGGCTGGTCAGCCGCTACGAGGACTGCGAACTGCTGCTGCGGGACCGCCGGATGGGCAAGGACTTCGCCAACTCGAAGTTCTTCGAGCAGGTCATGGGCGCGGCCGGGGACGAGCCGCCGCCGTTCCTCGGCCTCGGCCTGGACGACTGGGACGCCAAGCTCTTCATGCTGACCGACCCGCCCGAGCACACCCGGCTGCGCGGCCTGGTCGCGCAGGCCTTCACCCCGGCCACCATCACCGCCCTGCGGACCTCCGTCACCGCGATCGTCGAGGAGCTGCTGGGCGAACTGCCCGCCGCCTTCGACCTCATGGAGCGGCTGGCCACCCCGATGCCCATCCGGGTGCTCGGCGCCATGCTGGGCATCCCGGCCGCCGACCAGGCGCAGTTCACCGAGTGGTCCGTCGAGATCGCCGGGCTCCTCGACCTGGACGTCGAGCTGTCCCCGGAGGTGGCCCGGGCCCGCCGCACCGCGGTGGCGGCCTGCACCACGTACTTCGTCGAACTGGCCGCCGCGCGGGCCGAGTCCACCGCCGACGACCTGATCTCCACCCTGGTCCGGGCACGCGACGAGGGCAGCGCCCTGACGACCCAGGAGATCGCCGCCACCTGCGTGCTGCTGGTGGTGGCGGCCCAGGAGACCTTCTCCAACCTGCTGGGCAACGCGGCCATCCTCTTCTCCCGGCACCCGGAGGCCTACGCCCGCCTGGTCGCCGACCCGGGCGCCATGGACGCCACCCTCGACGAGGTGCTGCGGCTGGAGCCGCCGGCCCACCAGGTGGGCCGGATCGCCCTCCAGGACATGGAGCTGCACGGCCGGCAGATCGAGCGGGGCGACGCCGTCATCCTGATGGTGGCCGCCGCCAACCGCGACGAGCGGGTCTTCACCGAGCCCGACCGCTTCGACATCGACCGCGGGGGCAAGGGCCACCTCTCCTTCAGCCGCGGCATCCACTACTGCCTGGGCGCCCCGCTGGCCGTCATGATGGCCAAGGAGGCCCTGACCGGCCTGACGTCCCGGGTCACCGCCATGGAACTGGCCGAGGAGGCCATCACCTACAAGCCCGGCATGGGCCTGCGGGGCCCGGCCCGGCTGCCCCTGCTCGTCACCAAGCGGGTCGGCTGAGATGGCCGGCCAGCGACGCCGGAGCGCCCCGGGGGAGCGGGCGGGCGGCACCCCGGCCGCCCTGCTCCTGCTGCGCAGTTGCAGCGTCCGGTTCACCGCCTACTACTGGGTCGGCTTCTCCGTCGGCCTGGCGGCCAACGGCCGCCTCGACCTGCCCTGGGCGCTGCTGGGCGTCCCCCTGTGGCTCGCGTACTGCGTCGGCACCGAGGCGATCAACCGGATCGCCGACCGTGACGCCGACGTCATCAACCGGCCCGAACGCACCCGCCTGTGCGAGGAGTTCGGCTGGGCCAGGCTCACCAGGGTCTGCGTGGGCGCCTGGGTGCTCTTCGCCCTCATCGGCGCGGCGCTGGTGTGGACGCACCCCGGGTACGCCCTGCCGGCGCTGCTGCTGGTCGACATGGGCGTGGCCATCGGCTACTCGATCGGCCCGGCCTTCAAGCGGCACCAGCTGCTGTCCCTGATGGCCCTCACCGCGCCCATGGTCACCCCGCTGCTGACCGGCTGGGCGGTGCACGGCGACCGCGACACGCTGCTCTCCCCGGTGCTGCCGATCGCGGCGGTGCTGGCGGCCTTCAGCCTGGGCCTGGCCGGGATCAAGGACATCACCGACGTCGAGGGCGACCGCGAACTCGACTACAGCAGCCTGTGGCTGGCCCTGATCAAGCTGCGCCGGGGCGCCGCGGTGTACGCGCTGATCGGCTTCCCCTTCGTCCTGCTGGCGGTGTTCACCGCCGTGGACCGGCTGCCGGACGTCTCGCTGACGCTGCTGCCGCTGGTGGTCCTGTCCGCACTGGTGGTGCTCGCGGCCGCCCGCGCCGAGGCCCCCGCGGACCGCGAGGCGGCCCGCGAGGTGATGCACAACTACACGTTCTACTTCCTGGCGCTCGGCCTGCTGGTGGCCGTGCCCGAGACGGCGACCGCCCTGGCCTTCGCCGCCGCCGTCGGCTGGTGGCTGCTGGCCTCGAAGGTCCTGCACTGGTCCGGCGGCATGACCGCGGCCCATCTCGGGCGCTGGGGAGCCCTGTCCGTCAAAACGGCTGGAAGGTGAGGCACACCATGAACGAGTCAGACATCAAGGTCGGGGTCCGGGAGATCGTCGCGGGCGTCCTGAGCCTGCCCGAGGACCAGGTCGAATGGGACGCCGACTTCTACGACGAACTCGGCGGCGACTCGCTCCAGAAGCTCGAGGTCATCGCGTACGTCGAGGACCGCTTCCGGGTCCGGCTCACCCACGACCAGGCCGCCAACAGCGACACGGTCAACGCCCTGACCCACGAGGTGGCCCTGAATGTGGAGTGACGAGGGGGGCCGGCCCCGGGTCGTGGTGACCGGCATGGGCCTGGCCTCCCCGCTGGGCGCCGAGGTCGAGACCTTCTGGGAGCGGCTGACCGCCGGCACGGTGGCGACCGGCCCGGTCACCCGCTTCCCGACGGACGGCTACCCCACGCACCGCGCGGCCGAGGTCGACGACCCGGTCCTGACGGCCCCGGACACCCCGGACGGGCGCGGCACCCCCCGTGCGGTCCGGTACGTCAGCCACTCCGCGGCCCGCGCGCTGGGCGACGCCAAGCTGCTGCCCGGGGCGGACCCGCGGCGGGTCGGGATCGTGGTGGGCACGGTCATGGGGACCCGCCCGCACCTGGAGGAACTGCGCCGCCAGGGGCGTGGGTTGGACACCGACCGGTCGTGGGACGAGCCCGCGCTGCTGGCGGACCTGCCGGCCCACGAGTTCGGGCTGCGGGGGCCCCGGCACGTGGTCGCCGCGGGCTGCGCGGCGGGTAACACGGCCATCGCCACGGCCGCGGACTGCATCCGCTTCGGTGAGGCGGACGCGATGGTCGCGGCGGGCGTGGACGAGTTGTCGCAGGCGGTGTTCCGGCTGTTCACGGCGTTGCGGGCGCTGGCTCCTGATGAGGTGCGGCCGTTCGACCGGGACCGGCAGGGCATGATGCCGTCCGAGGCGGGGGCGGTGCTGGTCCTGGAGTCGTTGGAGCACGCGGTGGCCCGGGGCGCGACGATCCTGGCCGAGTTGCGCGGGTACGCGGTGGCGGCGGATGCGCACCACATGACGGCCCCGCACCCGCAGGGCGCCGGGATGCTCCGCTGCATGCGCGAGAGCCTGGACCAGGCGGGTCTGGCCCCGGGGGACGTGGACTACGTCAGCGCGCACGGCACCGGCACTCCTGCCAACGACACCCTGGAGGCGGCGGGCATCGCCGAGTTCTTCCACCGGCACGGCCGCAGGCCCGCGGTCTCCTCCATCAAGGGCATGCTCGGCCACTCCCAGGGCGGCGCCAGCCTCCTGGAGGCGGTTGCCTGCGTGCTGGCCGTCCAGCACGGCCGGGTGCCGGGGAACCCGACCCTGCGCGAGCCGGAGGACGGCTGCGCGGAGCTGGACCTGGTCACCGGCCCGGCCCGGGACCTGCCCGTGAAGGTCGCCCTGAGCAACGCCTTCGGCTTCGGCGGCAACACCGCCACCGTCGTCTTCGGCCGCTACCCCGGCTGAGCCCGGCACCCCGCGCCGGGCCCCGTACCCGGGCGGGCCCCCGTACCCGTACCGCGCCCGGAGCGGCCGCCCGATCCCCCTCCTCTCACACCCCAAGGACTGATGTGCGTACCCCGAACCCGTCGCCACCGGCCACCGGCTTGGCGGTCACCGCAGTGGGCGCGGTGACGGCCTCCGGAACATCGGTCGCGGCACTCTTCGACGACCTGCTCGCCGAACACCGGCCGTTCGCCGGCCGGGAGGTCCCGCTGGTCGCCAACGCCATGCCCGGCCCGCCCGGCGAGCGGGCCCGCGGCCGGGCCCGCGAGCTGTACGCCGGCCACGTGCAGGCGCCCCTGGGCCTCGCCGAGGCGGTCGGCGCCCGCACCGACCGCACGCTCGGCCGCGACAGCCGGCTCCTGGTGTACGCCATGCACACCACCGGCGCCCCGCTCGCCGCACAGGAGCACCCCGCCACCGACCGGACCGGCGTGGTCCTCGGCACCCTGCACGCCGGCCGCAACGAGTACATCGCGATCCACGACGCCGCCGACGGCAACGCGGGACCGGTCAACCCCGTCTGGGGCCCGCAGTCCGGCTACAACGCCCCGGCCGCCCAGCTCTCCATCCAACTGGCCGCCCGCGGACCGAACCTGACCCTCTCCTCCGGCGCCACCGCCGGGCTGGACGCGGTGGTCACCGGCGCCCTCCAGATCCGGGCCGGGGTCTGCGACACCGTCGTCGCCGCCGGACTCGACACCCTCTCGGCCGCCGCCGGCGCCCCCGCACCGGGGCCCGGAGCGGTGCCCGAGGGGGAGGCCGCGGCCGTCCTGGTCCTCGAGGAGGCCGCGCCCGGCGACGCCCGGGTCCGCACCCGGCTGCTGGGCACCGGCCAGGCCGCCGGCATCCCGGCCGCCGGCCCGGGCGCGCCGCTGACCGTACGGGAGCTGGCCGACGCCGCCGAGGAGGCGGTGCGCGCCGCGCTCGCCGAGGCGGACCGGGACGCCGCAGAGGTCGGCCTGGCCGTCACCACGGCCGGCGACGCCGGCCCGGCCGCCCGGGCCGAGGCGGAGGCCCTGGCGGCCGTCTTCGGCCCCGGCCTGCCGGCCTGCAACGCCACGAGCACCACGGGGCGCACCGGCGGGGCCGACGGCGTGATCGCCGTCGCCGTCGCGGCCGAGGCCCTCGCCCGGGGGATCGTCCCCCCGGCCGCGGGGAGCCGGCCGCAGCCGGTCGCGCCGACCGGACCCCTGGCCCTGTGCCTGAGCGTGGACCGGGGAGGGAAGGCCACCGCCGTCCTGGTGGGCGGCACAGCAACGGAACGGGGAGAGACGGCATGAGCGCAGACACCGCGCACGGCACCGGCGCAGCCACCGTGCGGACCAACGCGGGCTGGTGGTACCTGGACCGGCACCTGGAGCAGGACACCGCCGACCGCCTCTGCCTGATCGACGGCGAGGAGGAACTGACCTACCGCCAGGTGCACGACCGGGTGTGCCGCACGGCCCGGGTGCTGGCCGAGGGCGGGATCGCCCCCGGGGACCGGGTGGTGACCGTGCTGGACGACGGCACCGACGCCGTCGCGGTGGTGCTGGCCGCCATCCGGCTGGGCGCGGTCCCGGTACCGGTCAGCCCGATGCTGACCGCGGACGAGAAGCTGTTCGTGGTCGCCGACAGCGGGGCCCGCGGCTTCGTGGCCGAGGAGGTCGGGGCCGCCCAGGCCGCCGACCTGGCCGACCGCTTCCCCGGCATGGCCGTGTGGAGCCGGACCCCCGGCGCGCCCGGCATCCGCAGCCTGACCGAGGAGGTCCGGGCGGCCGCGCCCCGGTACGAGGTGGCGCCGCGGGCGGCCGCCGACCCCGCCGTCGTCCAGTACACCTCCGGCAGCACCGGCCGGCCCAAGGGCGTCGTCCACCTGCACGGCGGCCTGCTGGCCTTCCCGCAGGGGCTGGGCGGCCGGCTGGGCCTGACCCGGGAGGACCGGCTGCTGTCCACCGCCAAGCTGTCCTTCGGGTACGGCTTCGGGAACTCGCTGCTGCTGCCCTTCTCCGTCGGCGCGAGCGTGGTCCTCTTCGGCGGGCGGTCCGAGCCGTTCGCGGTGGCCGGCCTGCTCAGCCGGACCCGGCCGACGGTGCTCTTCGCCGTGCCGACGCTCTACGCGGCGATGCTCGCCCTGCCCAACGCCCCCGAGCGGCTGGACTTCTCCTCGGTACGGCTGGCCGTCTCGGCCGGCGAGCACCTGGGGGCCAGCCTCAGCCGCCGGCTGTCCGGGGAGTTCGGCCTGCGGATGGTCAACGGCCTGGGCGCCACCGAGTGCCTGCACATCTTCATGGCCACCGAACCGGGCGTCTCCCCGCCCGGCACCACCGGCACGCCGGTCCCCGGCTTCGAGGCCCAACTCGTCGACGACGAGGGCCGGGTGCTGGGCGTCGGCGACACCGGACAGCTGCGGGTGCGCGGCGCCAGCACGGGCGACCACTACTGGGGCCGGCCCGGCCTGTCGGGGGAGACCTTCCGCGACGGCTGGGTGTACACCGGCGACACCATGACCCTGGACGCCGAACGCGGCTGGCTCTACCTGGGCCGCAACGACGCCATCCTCAACGTCGCCGGGATGAAGATCGTCCCGAACGAGATCGAGGACGCCATCCACGCCGTGCCCGGGGTCGAACTGTGCACCGTGATCGGCGTCCCCGACGAGGACGACGTCACCCGCATCGTCGCCCACGTCGTCCCGGCCGGCGGCGCCGGGGACGAGCTGCGCGGCCAGGTCCTCGCCTCGCTGCGCCGGACCCTGCCGCCGTACAAGCAGCCGCGCACCGTGCGCCTGGTGGACCGGATCCCCACCACCTCCACCGGCAAGACGGCCCGCTTCCTCAGCCGCGAGCGGGAGATGGAGAGCCGGCGATGAGGGGCGGACCCGACCGGGTGGTGCTCAAGGAGGGCCACACCTTCTCCCTGCTCTGCCTGCCGTTCGCGGGCGGCTCGGCGCGCTCCTACGTCCGGCTGGCCAACCACACCGACGGCTGGAACGTCACCGCCGTCCAGCCCCCCGCGGGCTTCGCGCAGACCCGGCCCGGCCTGGACGAACTGGCCCGGTGCTACCTGGAGATGCTGGCCGGGGACCTGCGCGGGCCCGGCATCCTCTTCGGCCACAGCCTGGGCGCGGCGGTCGCCCACCGCATGGTCCAGCTGCGCTCGAGCGACTGGCCCGAGGATCTGCAGGTGGTGCTCTCCGCACCGCCCGTACCGGGGCGGGACACCGGTGAACTGCTCGGTCTCGACGACGGGGGGCTCCTTGCGGCGGCGACGCGCACGGGCATGCTGCCCGACCTGGGGACCTCCGACGACTTCGCCATCCGGTTCCTGCTGCCCGGGCTGCGGGAGGACCTTGCGGTCCTCGGCTCCCGGGGCTGGCGGCCCGCGCCGGCGGCCGCGCCGGTCCACCTGCTCGGCGGCACCGACGACGGCTGCTGCCCGCCCGCCGCCCTGGCGGCGGTGGCGGACGCCCTGCGGCCCCGGTCCGTACGGCTGCTGGACGGCGGCCACATGTACGTCCTGGACCGCCCCGCGGAGACCGCCGCCGCCCTGACGGAGATCAGCACCGAGCTCGCCGCCGGCAGCGCGGCCGCCCGGGCCGGCTGAGCCGCCGGCGCCGGCCCCGACCACCCCACGTACCCGCCGGGCCGGCCGTACCGCCCGTACGGCCCGCCCGGCCGGTCCGACGTTCGACGCACCAATGAGGAGAACCGATGAGCAACGAGGCCCAGGCCGAACCGTTCGTGCTGGCGTTAGACGACCCGAGGGCGCTGGAACGCTCCGCGGTCGGCGGCAAGGCCGCCGTGCTGGCCCTGATGAAGCGCGCCGGGTTCCCCGTACCCGACGCCGTGGTCTTCACCGCCCCCGCCATGCTGGCGCACGTGGCGGGGCTGGCGGAGCCGGACAGCGAGGCGGTCTCCGGGCGCGCCCTGGACGCCGGCCTGCGCACCGCCGTCGAGGAGGTCGCCGCCCGGCTGACCGGCCCGCTGGCGGTCCGCTCCTCGGGCATCGACGAGGACGGCGAGCACGCCTCGCACGCCGGCCAGTACGACACGATCCTCGACGTCGAGGGCGCCGACGCGCTCGACGCCGCCCTGCGGTCCTGCTGGGCCTCGGCGTTCAGCACCGTGGTCCGCAGCTACCGCAGCGGCGCGGGCGCCGGGGACGATGCCCCGCTGGCCGTGCTCGTACAGCGGCTGGTGCGCGCCGACAGCGCCGGGGTGGCGTTCACGGTCAACCCGGTCACCGGCGCCCGGGACGAGGTCCTGGTCAGCGCGGTCAACGGGCTCGGCGAGCAGCTGGTCTCCGGTGAGGTCTCCCCGGACGAGTGGACCGTCCCGGCCGGCGGCGCGGGCGCCCCGGTGAACACCGACGGCCGGCACGGCGCCCTCACCGCGGAGCAGGCCCGCGAGATCGCCGCGCTGGCCGAGCAGGTGGCCGAGGTCATGGGCGGCCCCACCGACATCGAGTGGGCCCGCTCCGAGGGCCGGCTGTACCTCCTCCAGGCCCGGCCGATCACCGCCATCGCCGAGGCCCCGGCCGACGCGGTGGCCGTCCTCGCCGACCCGCCGCCGGGCTTCTGGGCCAAGGACAGCACCCACGCCCCGCTGCCGCTGCTGCCCATGACCCGCAAGCTCCTCGACCACAACAACGCCGTCCTGCGGGACGTGTGCGCCGAGTTCGGGCTGCTCCTCAAGGGCATGGCCTTCGAGACCATCGGCGGCTGGCGCTACATGGGCACCCTGCCGCTGGCCCCCGCGGACGTGCCGGCCCGGATCGGCGCCTGCATCGAGGCCGCACGCGGCGACCGGGCCGGCCAGGTGATCGACGAGTGGCTGGCCACCGTCCGCCCCGCCTTCGCGGAGCGCATCGCCGAGCTGGGCCGCGCCGACCTGACCGGGCTCTCCGACCGGGACCTGGCCGCCCACCTGGAGGCCGTACGCACCCTGCACCGCGAGGGCACCGAAGTGCACTTCCGGCTGCTGGGCGCCGTCTCCATCGCGCTCGGCCGGTTCGGCCTGTACGTGACCGGGGCCCTGGGCTGGGCGCAGACCAAGCCGTTCCAGCTGCTGGCGGGCCTCTCCACGGAGAGCACCGGACCGGCGGTGGCCCTGGCCGAGCTGGCCGGCACCGCCGCCAAGGCCGTCTCCGGCACCCCCACCCTCGCCGCGCTGCGCACCGCCCTGGAGCAGGACGAGGCCTTCGCCGCCGCCTTCGAGGAGTACCGCACCGCCTACGGCTGCCGGGCCCTCCAGTACGAGGTGGCCCAGCCGGCCCTGGGGGAGCGGCCCGAGCTGATCCTCTCCCTGCTGCGCGACCAGCTGACCCAGTCCACCGACCTGACCGAGGTCGGCGACGCCGCCGCGCAGGCCCGGCTCGCCGCCGTGGCCGAGGCGCACGGGCTGCTGGCCGGCACCGAGGAGGGCGTCCGCTTCGCCGCCCTGCTCTCCGCGGCCGAGCACGCGTACCCGGTCCGCGAGGACAACGAGTACTGGACGGTCAGCGCCCCCAACGCCCTGCTGCGCTGGGCGATGCTGGAGGCCGCCGGCCGGCTGGTCGGCCGGGGCCTGCTGGAGCGCCCCGAGCACGTCTTCTACCTGGAGCCCGCGGAGGCGGTGGACGCCTTCACCGAGGGCGCCGACCACCGCGAGCTGGTCCGGCGGCGCCGCGGCGAGCACCGCTGGGCGCTGGAGAACCCGGGCCCGGACAGCTACGGGGAGCGCCCCGGCCCGCCGCCCTCGATGGACCAGCTGCCCGCCGAGGTGCGCGAGACCATGGGCGCCTTCCAGTGGACGCTGGTGCACATGGGCGGCGCCCCCGCCGCGCCCCAGCAGGCCGACGGCGACCGGCTGACCGGGGTGCCCGCCTCCGCTGGCCGGTACACCGGGCTGGTGCGCGTGGTCCGCAGCGAGAGCGAGTTCGACAAGATCCGCGCCGGTGACGTGCTGGTCTGCCCGATCACCTCGCCCGTCTGGTCGGTGGTCTTCCCGAGCATCGGCGCGCTGGTCACCGACACCGGCGGGGCGCTCTCGCACGCCGCCATCATCGCCCGCGAGTACGGCATCCCGGCCGCCCTGGCCACCGGCAACGGCACCGAGGTGCTGACCGACGGGATGCTGGTGACCGTGGACGGCGGCACCGGCACCATCGAGATCCTCGAGCGGTAGCCACCCGGGACCGGGCGGTGCAGAACAGGGACCTCGCCGCCCGGATGTGCCCTGCCCCCGCAGCGGGGGCAGGGCACATCGTCGTGTTCCGGCCCTCAGAGCAGGCGCGCCCGCAGCCGTGCCAGGGTGGCGTCGTCGGCCCCCAGGCCGTGCCGGACGAAGGCCGGGAAGGAGCCGTACTGCCGGACCGCCTCGTCGAAGGCGGCGCCCAGGTAGTCCGCGTCCACGTCGAGGAAGGCGTCCAGCAGGTGCGGGTCCTGCATCCCGCCGGCTTCCAGCCGCCCGATCATGGCGGCCTTCCAGGCGGCGAGTTCGTCGTTGGAGCGCAGGTACTCGGCGAAGACGTCTTCCTTCGAAGCGCCCAGGATCCGCTGGACGACGGCGGCCATCCAGCCGGTCCGGTCCCGGCCACCGGTGCAGTGCACGAGGGTGGCCGAGGAGCGGGGCGCGTACGCGATGTCGTGCAGCGCCCGGGCGAACTGCGCGCGCTTGGCGGGGTCCGAGACGAACTCCCGGGACGAGCGGAGCATCATCGCCTTCGCCCGGCCGTCGCCCAGCAGCTCCTGCTGCTCGGCGGCCGTCATCCTCAGCACGGTGTCGATGGAGTCGATCTGCTCGTTCGCCACGACCGGGTAGGAGACCGCCGTCGTCCCGGCCGGCAGCCGGTCCTGCCCGGCCACGGCCTCCTTCTCGCTGCGGAAGTCGATGACCTTCCCGACCCGCAGGGCGGCCAGGCTCGCCACGCCCGCGTCGGTGGCGCCGTACAGGGCCGCCGAGCGGTAGAGCACACCGGTGCGGATGCGGCCGCCGTTCCGGGTCGCCAGCCCCCCGACCTCGCGGAAGTTGAGCACCCCCTCGACCGCCGGCGTGCTCGCCGCGGCCAGGGCCACCGAGTGCGGCGGCGACGGGAGTTGTACGGCGCCGGCCGCGGTGGTGGTGCCGGCGAGCAGTGCGGCGGCGGTGAGTGCCGCGGCGGCGGCCAGACGCGCCCCACCGCTTTTACCGGGACGCCTGAAGTCCTTCATCGATGAACCCCCTAGAGAATTGCCGGAACCGGCTCGAATATCGCCGGAATCAATTGGGCCGGCTGTGGCCCAATGGCTTGTCGCAGACGTGGACTTTCTCCCGAACCGGGCTTCCGAGACAAGGGGGATGGGGGTTGTCGCCGTTTGCGCCGCCGTTTCTCGGCAACTGTGGAAATTCCACGGTTGAGCGGGCCTTTGCACAAAGGTGTGCTGGGCGGTCCCGCGGTCTATCCTTCAGGCCTTGAGTTTCCCGACATCGAACTCCGGTCGTATGTCGAACGGACTTCGAAGCCCGGCAGCCTTGTGAGGAGGCAGATTCTCGATGGGATCTCAGCAATTAGGGACGGGTCTTCTGGAACAGGCCGGCCAGGTGGCGGCGAAACGCGTCGTCCTGGCCGAACCGCGGGGCTTCTGCGCCGGGGTCCGGCGGGCCATCGGCATCGTGGAGCGGGCCCTGGACCTCCACGGCGCCCCCGTGTACGTCCGCAAGGAGATCGTCCACAACCACCACGTGGTCGCCGAACTCGCCGCCCGCGGCGCGGTCTTCGTCGACTCCGAGGAGGAGGTGCCCGAGGGCGCGGTGTGCGTGTTCTCCGCACACGGCGTCTCGCCCGCGGTCCGCAGCTCCGCCGCGGACCGGCGCCTCGAGGTCATCGACGCGACCTGCCCGCTGGTGGCCAAGGTCCACCAGCAGGCGGTCCGCTACGCCCGCCACGAGCGCACCATCCTGCTGGTCGGCCACGCCGACCACGAGGAGGTGGAGGGCACCCGCGGCGAGGCCCCCGAGCGCACCATCGTCGTGGAGACCGAAGAGGACGTGGCCCGGCTGGAGTTGGCGGACGACGCCCCGGTGGGGTACCTGACCCAGACCACCCTCTCCTTCGACGAGACCGCCCGGGTGGTGGACGCCCTCAAGCGCCGCTTCCCGCAGCTGGCCGGACCCCAGGGCGACGACATCTGCTACGCCAGCCAGAACCGGCAGAACGCCGTCAAGGAGCTGGCCCGTACCAACGACCTGGTGCTGGTGGTCGGTTCCCACAACTCCAGCAACTCCATCCGGATGGTCGAGGTGGCCCGCGACCACGGCGCCCGGGCCCACCTGGTCCCCGACCCGGACCGGCTGGACGAGAGCTGGCTGGCGGACGTCCGGTCCGTCGGCGTCAGCTCCGGGGCCAGCGCCCCCGAATTCCTGGTCCGCCGGCTCGTCGAGCGGCTGGCCGAACTGGGCTACGGCGACGTCGAGGTGGCCTCCGGGGCCGTCGAGGACGTGGTCTTCGCCATGCCCGCCCGGTTGGCGGACCCCGCCACCGGACGGATCCCGAGCACCCCTTTGGCCGAGGAGCGGCATTGACCATCACAGTCGGCAACTCACCGCGCACCGCCGAGCCGGTGGCGGCCCTGCGGGCCGAGCGCAACGCGGTCCTGACGGACGTCGAGCAGGTCGTCGGGACGCTGCTGGACGGCGAACGCGCCCGCTGGCGGTACGACGCCGGCCGGGCCCTCGGCCTGGTCGACGGGATCGGGGACCTGTGCGCCGCCGGCGGCAAGCGGCTGCGACCGGCCTTCTGCGTCTCCGGCTTCCTCGCCGCCGGCGGCCGCCCCGGCGCCCCCGGCCTCACCGAACTGGCCGCTTCCCTGGAGCTGTTGCACGTCTCCGCGCTGATCCACGACGACGTCATCGACGAGGCCGACACCCGCCGCGGGCGCCCGGCCCTGCACACCGCCCAGTCCCGGCAGCACCGGGCGGCCGGCTGGCGGGGCGACTCCGGGCACTTCGGAGAGAGCGCCGCGATCCTCGCCGGCGACCTCGCGCTGGTCTACGCCGGCCGGCTGCTGGCCCGTACCGCCCCCGAGGTGCGGGAGGCCTGGGCGGACCTGTCCTCCGAGATGCTGGTGGGCCAGTACCTGGACGTGGCGGTGGCGGCGGAGTACGACGCCGACCCGGACACCTCCCGCTGGGTCGCGGTCTGCAAGTCCGGCCGCTACTCCATCCACCGCCCCCTGAGCATCGGCGCCCTGCTGGCCGGCCGCCGGGACCTGGAACCGGCCTTCGAGGTCTACGGACGCGCCCTGGGCGAGGCCTTCCAGCTCCGCGACGACCTGATCGACGCCTTCGGCGACGACGAGAGCGCCGGCAAGCCCACCGGGCTGGACTTCGAGCAGCACAAGATGACCCTGCTGCTGGCCCTGGCCATCCGCCGCGACGCGCGGGTCCGGGCCCTGGTCCTGCCCCGGGCCGGCGGCATCGACCGGGCCGACGCCGACGAGCTGCGCGCCCTGCTCGTCGACAGCGGCGTACGCGCCGAGGTCGAGGGGCGCATCGACGACCTGGTGGCCCGGGCCCTGGACGCACTGGAGCGCTCCCCGCTCGACGCGGGCTGGCGGCGCGAACTGACCGCGATGGCGTACGAGGTCGCCTACCGGGACCGGTGAAGCGGCGGCAGCGCTCGTGACGGACGCACAGCACACGACGGAGAAGGGAGAACCTCTCATGTCCTACCTGGACACCATCCAGGGGCCCGGCGACGTGCGGTCCCTGTCCCCGGACGGGGCGAGGGAGCTGGCCGGGGAGATCAGGGAACTCCTGGTGGAGAAGGTCACGCGGACGGGTGGCCACCTCGGGTCCAACCTCGGCGTGGTCGAGCTGTCGATCGCCCTGCACCGGGTCTTCGACTCCCCGCGCGACCGCATCCTGTGGGACACCGGGCACCAGACCTACGTCCACAAGATCCTCACCGGCCGGGCCGGCCGGTTCGACTCGCTGCGCCAGACCGGCGGCATGTCCGGCTACCCCAGCCGGGCCGAGTCCGAGCACGACGTCATCGAGAACAGCCACGCCTCCACCGCCCTCTCGTACGCGGACGGCCTGGCCAAGGCCCACCGGCTGCGGGGCGCGGACGACCGGGCCGTGGTCGCGGTGATCGGGGACGGCGCGCTCACCGGCGGAATGGCCTGGGAGGCGCTGAACAACATCGCCGCCGCCCCGGACCGCCCGGTGGTCGTCGTGGTCAACGACAACGAGCGCTCCTACGCGCCCACCGTCGGCGGCCTGGCCCACCACCTCGCCGCGCTCCGCTCCGGCGCCCGCACCCACAGCGGCTGCGACCGGCTCCTCTTCGAGGACCTGGGCCTGACGTACCTCGGCCCGGTGGACGGGCACGACATCGAGGCCCTGGAAGACGCCCTGCACCGGGCCCGGCGGGCCGGCCGCCCGGTCATCGTGCACTGCCTGACCGAGAAGGGCCGCGGGCACACCCCCGCCCTCCGGGACGAGGCCGAGCGCTTCCACGTGGTCCGGGCCCAGGCGCCGGCCCGGCCCGCGGCCGAGGTCCGGCACCCCTCCTGGACCGCCGTGTTCGGCCGCGAGCTGGCCGAACTGGGATCCAGCCGACCGGACCTGGTGGCGCTCACCGCGGCCATGCCGGGGCCCACCGGACTGACCGAGTTCGCCGAGCGCTTCCCGGACCGCACCTTCGACGTGGGCATCGCCGAACAGCACGCCGTCACCTCGGCGGCCGGGCTCGCGCTCGGCGGCCTGCACCCGGTCGTCGCCCTCTACGCCACCTTCCTCAACCGGGCCTTCGACCAACTGCTCATGGACGTCGCCCTGCACCGGGCGCCGGTGACCTTCGTCCTGGACCGGGCGGGCGCCACCGGCGACGACGGGGCCTCCCACAACGGCATGTGGGACCTGTCCCTCTTCCCGCTCGTCCCCGGCCTGCGGGTGGCCGCGCCCCGGGACGCGGCCACGCTGCGGTCGGCGCTGCGCGAGGCCGTCGCCGAGGACGGCGGGCCGACGGTGGTCCGCTTCCCCAAGGGCGAGACCGGCCCGGACCTGCCGGCCCTGGCCCGCGACGGCGGCCTGGACGTCCTGCACCGCTCCGCCGGCCGGGACGTCCTCCTGGTCAGCGTGGGCGCGATGGCCCCCACCTGCCTGGAGGCCGCCGAGCGGCTGGTCGGGCACGGCTTCGGCGTCACCGTGGTGGACCCGCGCTGGGTGACCCCGGTACCGCAGCGGCTGGTCGAACTGGCCCGGGACCACCGGACGGTGGCCGTCGTGGAGGACAACGGCCGTATCGGCGGCATCGGTTCGGCCGTCATCCAGGCCCTGTCCGACCAGAGCGTCCGCACCCCGGCCCGGACCTTCGGCATCGCCCAGCGCTTCCTGGACCACGGCTCGCGCGGCGAGATCCTCGCCCGCAGCGGCCTCACCGGGCGCAACATCTCCCGGGTCCTGGTGGAGGACCTGGCCCGGATGGCCGAACAGCTGCCGGTGGCCCGGCCTTTGGCGGCCGCCGCCGAGCACCGGTCCGGCTGAGGCGCCCGAGCACACCCCGCGCACGGATCCCGCGTACCGACCCCATCCGACAGACGTCGAGAGGAATCATCATGCCGGTCTCCCTCGGAATGCCCCAGGCACCCGCCCCCGTCCTCGCCCCCCGCCGGGCCACCCGTCAGCTCGACGTCGGCGGCGTGGGTGTGGGCAGCGCGTCCCCGATCGCGGTGCAGTCCATGACCACGACCCTGACCAGCGACGTGAATGCCACGCTCCAGCAGATCGCCCAACTCACCGCGGCCGGCTGCGACATCGTGCGGGTGGCCTGCCCATCCCAGGACGACGCCGACGCCCTGCCGGAGATCGCCCGCAAATCCAAGATCCCGGTGATCGCCGACATCCACTTCCAACCGCGGTACGTCTTCCAGGCGATCGAGGCCGGCTGCGCCGCGGTCCGGGTCAACCCCGGCAACATCAAACAGTTCGACGACAAGGTCAAGGAGATCGCCCGGGCCGCCAAGGACCACGGCACGCCTATCCGCATCGGCGTCAACGCGGGCTCGCTGGACCGCCGGCTGTACGGCAAATACGGCAAGGCCACCCCCGAGGCGCTGGTGGAGTCGGCCCTGTGGGAGGCGGGCCTGTTCGCCGAGCACGGCTTCCACGACATCAAGATCTCGGTGAAGCACAACGACCCGGTCGTCATGGTGCGCGCCTACGAGCTGCTGGCCGAGTCCTGCGACTACCCGCTGCACCTGGGCGTCACCGAGGCCGGACCGGCCTTCCAGGGCACCATCAAGTCCGCCGTGGCCTTCGGCGCCCTGCTGCGGCAGGGCATCGGCGACACCGTCCGGGTCTCGCTGTCGGCCCCGCCCGTCGAGGAGGTCAAGGTCGCCACCCAGATCCTGCAGTCCCTCAACCTGCGGCCGCGCAAGCTGGACATCGTCTCCTGCCCGTCCTGCGGACGCGCCCAGGTGGACGTGTACACCCTCGCCGAACAGGTCTCCGCCGGTCTCGAAGGCATGGAGGTGCCGCTGCGGGTCGCGGTCATGGGCTGCGTGGTCAACGGCCCCGGCGAGGCCCGTGAGGCCGACCTGGGCGTCGCCTCCGGCAACGGCAAGGGCCAGATCTTCGTCAAGGGCGAGGTCATCAAGACCGTCCCCGAGTCCAAGATCGTGGAGACGCTGATCGAGGAGGCGCTGCGCATCGCCGAGGAGAGCGACCTGGGCATCGGCGCCCCGGAGGTGGTGGCGGCGGGCTGACCGGGCGGGGACAGCGAGGGGCGGGGACGGGGCAGGTTCCCGTCCCCGCTTCCGTGCGACCCGTCACCGTCCGGACGGACGACGACACGTGAGAGGGCCCCGACCGGTCCAGCCGGTCGGGGCCCTCCACCGTCGTGCGGGCTAGCGGGCCGCGCCGTGCGCCAGGGCCGGCCGCAGCGCGGCGACCGCGTTCTCCACCAGCCGCCGGCCGGTACCGCTCTGCGCGCTCATGATGGACTCCGGGTGGAACTGCACCGCCGCCCACGGCAGTTCGCGGTGCTCCACGGCCATGACCACGCCGTCCCCGGTCGCAGCCGTGACCCGCAGCCGCTCCGGCACCGCGTCCACCGGCGCGTACAGCGAGTGGTAGCGCCCCACCTCGAACCGCTCCGGCAGGCCGGTCAGCAGCCGGGAGTCCGGGGCGGTCACCCGGATCGCGGAGGGTTTGCCGTGCACCGGCCGGTCCAGGACCTCCAGCGCCCCGCCGCAGTACTCGACCATGCCCTGGAGCCCCAGGCACACCCCGAAGACCGCGCAGCCCAGCCGCTCCGCCTCCGCCAGCGTCTGCGCCACGCCGAAGTCCGCCGGCCGTCCCGGACCCGGGGAGAGCACGACCAGGTCCGGCCGCTCCCGCCGCAGCACCGGCAGGTGGCTGCCGCTGCGGAAGGTGGTGACCGCCGCCCCCGTCTGCCGCAGGTAGTCCGCCAGGCAGTGGGCGAACGAGTCGCGGTGGTCCACCATCAGGACCCGCAGCCCGGCCCCGGGGCCCGTCCCGGGCCGGCGGTGCGCCCCCCGGCGGCGGTCCCGGTCCACCCGCGGGGCGGTGGCCCCCGCGGCCCCGGGGCGCTCGTCCAGGACGCTCAGCAGGGCCTTCGCCTTGAGCTCGGTCTCCGCCTCCTCCGCCGCCGGGGAGGAGTCGTGCAGCAGGGTGGCCCCGGCCCGCACGGTGGCGACCCCGTGGGCGATCTGGATGGTGCGCAGGGTCAGCACGGTCTCCAGGGTCCCGTCGAAGCCCAGCCGTCCCACCGCGCCGCCGTACCAGCGCCGCGGGGAGCGCTCCTGGCGCTCGATGAAGTCCACCGCGGCCAGCTTGGGCGCCCCCGTCACCGTCACGGCCCACAGGTGCGCCAGGAAGCCGTCCAACGCGTCGCAGTCCGGCCGCAGCACGCCCCGTACCCGGTCCACGGTGTGGATCAGGGCCGAGTACATCTCGATCCGGCGCCGCTCCACGACCTGTACCGAACCGGGCACGCAGACCCGGGACTTGTCGTTGCGGTCGACGTCGGTGCACATCGTGAGCTCGGACTCCTCCTTCACGGAGCCCAGCAGCTCGCTCACCCGCCGGGCGTCCTCCAGGGCGTCCCGGCCGCGCGCGATGGTGCCGCTGATCGGGGAGGACTCCACGACCAGGCGGTCGGCGCCGGGGACGTGGGTGCCGGGGCCGCCGGGGCCGTCCGCGCCGTGGCCGCGCGCGCCGTACCCGTCCGTGCCGTGGCCGTCCGCGCCGTGGCCCGGTTCGCGGCGCACCCGGACGAACATCTCGGGGGAGGCGCCCACCAGGTACTCGCCGTCGCCGAGGTTCATGAAGAGGCTGTGGGGCGCCGGGTTGACCTCCCGCAGCCGCCGGAACAGCGCGGCGGGGGAGCGGTGGCACGGCCGCCGGAAGACCTGGCTCGGCACCACCTCGAAGAGGTCCCCCGAGCGGAAGAGCGGCATGGCCTCCGCCACCACCCGTGCGTACCCGCCCGGCGGGTGGTCGCGGTACTCGGCCGGCTCGGCGGGCACGAAGGCCCGGGCCGGGGTGGTCCGGGGCAGCCCGTCGGTCCGCCCGGCCGCTCCGCCGAACTCGTACCGGTGGCGCACGGCCTGGTCGGTGCGGAGGTCCAACTCCCATATCTCGTCCGGCAGGTGCAGGACCAGGTCGCGGTCCCCGGCGGCCCGGTCCTGGCGCCGGGGCAGCGGGTCCACCTGGAAGATCAGGTCGTAGCCGAAGGCGCCGTACAGCCCGAGGAGCGGATCGGCCGGGGCCGGGCCGCCGACCGGCGCGAAGGCCCCGAGCAGGGCCCGGACCGCGGCGAAGGCGCCCGCGTTGCGGGTGCGGTCCTCCTCCGCGAAGACCTCCGGCGCCGGCCGGGACCGCCCCCGCACGGTCCCCGCCCCGGCCGGTACCAGCTCCAGCGCCCCGGCCAGCGCGGCGCGCAGCGCGGGCAGCAGGACCCGGCCGCGGTCGTTCAGCGCGCGGGCGGTCACCTCGGTGCCCCGGACGCTGATCTCCACCGGCGGATCGCAATAGCCGATCAACCGGTCCGGCCCGCGGAAGAGCAGCATTCCCCGCCTGCTGTCGAGCGCGGATTCCAAACGCGACCGCGCAGCGGCGGCACTCCCCGCCGGATCGCTGTCCAGGCTCACCTCCAGCCCGGCTCCGGTGGCCCACCGCCGGCCCGCGGAGCCTCCCGTCACGGCGGAATCCAGCGCACCGAAGGTGTCCAAGGTGTCCAGGGCGTCCAGTAAAGACATAGGACCTCACATCCAATGCAGAAGTCATACACGGATCGGTCGGGATATTCCCATGGTGGGGAGAGAAATGGAGGAGCGCTCGATTCCGATCACTGCCGGAAGGGGCAACTGAGAACCGAATTCCTCAGTCGCACAGGGCGCTTTTCTGCAGGTCGACGGAAGTTGACGGAATTCCCCGGGTGCCCCTTAAATGCAGGGAGGCCCCCGCCGACCACCACGGGACGGAACACCCCATGCACCAGTCGAACGCGATCCCGGAAGGCCCGGACGCCCCGATCGGGGCCGGCGTCCCGGAACGTCAGTCCGGCGTCTCGGAACGTCAGGACGGCGTCTCGGTCGGAGCCGGCGTCCCCCAAGGCCTCGACCACATCGTCTACGCGACCCCGTCCCTCGAGGACACGGTCGCGGAGTTCGCCCGGCGCACCGGCGTGCACCCGGCCCCCGGCGGTTCCCACCCCGGCCTCGGCACCCGCAACCACGTGGTGGGGCTGGGTGGTTCGGCCTACCTGGAGATCATCGGCCCGGACCGGGGGCAACCGGCCCCGGACCACCCCCGCCCCTTCGGCATCGACGGCCTGCGGGAGCCGGTGGTGGCCACCTGGGTCCTCCGCCCGCCCGACCTCGACGAGGCGGCGGCCCGCCTGCGCGCCCTCGGCCACGACCCCGGCCCGGTCCGCACCATGTCCAGGACCGCCCCCGACGGCACCACCCTCTCCTGGCGCCTCACCGACCCCGCCGCCGCCGGCCTCCTCCCCTTCCTCATCGACTGGGGCACCACCCCCCACCCCACGACGGCCCCCCTCCCGCAAACCCCCCTGACCTCCTTGACCCTCCATTCCCCCACCCCACCCACCCCCCTCCTCGCATCCCTCAACACCCACCCCACCCTCCAACCGGGCCCCACCCGCCTGACCTTCACGGTCACCACCCCCCGGGGCGCCGTCACCTTCGGGTGAAGTCAGGCCCCGGTACGACGTGTTGGCCTACGGTGAAGCCGGAGGCGGGCTGACCGGCGGTGGAGGGGAGGCGGGGTGCGGCTGTCGCGGGAGGTGACCGGGTGGGCGTTCGTCGCCGAGGTGGCGGGGGTGCGGCATGCCGGGCTGGCCGTGGGGCCGGTGGGGGTGAGCCCGTTCGTGACGGGCCACGGGGCGGGCGGCAGCCTGTTCGCCCGGGCCCGCGGGTGGGGTCTGGCGCCGCTCCGGTCGTTGGACGAGTTGCCCTTCGGCGGCCCGGTCGCCCCCGGGTGCCGCGTCACGCAGGACGAGGCCGGCGTACTCGCCGTACGGGGCCCGGGCGGTGCACCGCTGGTCCACGACCTCCTCCTGGAGCAGCCGCCCGGATGGTCCGCGGCGGCGGCCGCCGCGGGCTCGGTCCTGCTGGTCGTGTCCCACGTCCTGCCCGCCACGGACGATCCGCTGGGCGCACTGGACTTCGAGACGCGGCGGGGGATGGTCTGCGCCGGGCCGGTGCGCTTCGGTGCGCCCGGTGCCCCGTCGGACGATCCGCATGAGGCCGGCGAGCCACGCGAGGAGGGTGACCCGCACCAGGCGGACGACGAACCGCACGAGGGAGGCGAGCCGCCGACGGTGCGGGTCGTGGTCGATCCCGTCGGGATCCTCATGGAGCTGGCGCTCTCCGTGTGCGACCGGATCATGTCTCTGGAGGAGGCCAAGCGCCGGGCGCGGGGCGTGGAGGAGGCGAGGCGGGCGCTGGCCGCACACCACCGGCTGTCCGCCGGGGAGTTGGTCGATCTGTTGTGCCTCGACGACCTGCGTGCGCACCGAGGGGGTGCGGAATTCCCCTACGTGTACTGGAGGTTGGTCGCCGAGGTCGCAGAGGTCGGCGCCGTGCCGTCGGCCTGGCGGATCGCCGCGCTCCGGACGGTCGAGGCGGCGGTCCGGGTGGTCGAGGAGCGGTGCGACCGCGAGGTGTTCGAGGAGGCGGCCGCCCTGGCGGCCCGGCTCGTCGAGGGGGCGGAGGGTGCCGCCGGGCTGGAGGCCGCGCTGCTGGCCGCCGCATCCCTGCGGATGGCGGTGCGGGGGCCGGCCGAGCTGGCGGCCGACCGGTACGCCGACCGGCTGCTGACCACCTGGTCCGCGCGGTTGACCGCCGAGCTGTACCGCCTGTGGTCCACCCCTGCGGAGCCATTCGTGGCGGAGTCCCACCGGCTGCTGGTGGAGGCGGGCCATCTCGTCGTACGGGCACTGGAGTTGACCGGCGGGGCGCGGCGTCCCCGGCTGCTGGCGCTCCTGGCACAGCTCCTCGTCGACGAGGAGGAGGTCCACGCCGACGCCCTGCGGGCCGCCTGGGCGGCCTGGCTCGACGAGCCCGAGGGCGAGCCGGACCTCGGGCTGTTCCTCCTGAGGACGGCCGACGGGATCGCTCCGGAAGCCGCCGACCGCCTGCTCGTGGACGTCTTCGGGATGCCGCCCGCCGCCTTCGCCGCCGCGTACGGCACCGCGGTGACCGCGCGGGTGATCAGCCAGGGCGTCAACCTGGCCCGTGAGAGGGCCGACCGACGGCTGCTGCGGGCCGTCCTGAGCTGGGCCGGAGAAATCGACCTGCACTGGGACGCCGCCCACCGGAGGCAGTTGACCGAGGCGCGGCTGCACGTCCTGCCCGACGATCCGACGGAGTGCCCCGGGCCCGACGAAGCGATGCCGGTCTCCTCCCCGCCGGTCTTCCCGGCGTCCTGGCCGCCCGCGCGCCGGTCCGCGGCCCTCCTGCACGCGGCCGCACACGCCCGCGACCGGCAGCAACCAGCCCTGGGAATTGCCCTGTTGCGGCAGGCCGGCGACGACGGGAGCGAGGAGGTCCGGCTGCTCACGGCCGACCTGTACCACCAGGCGGCGACGGCGGGTGAACCCGGCCCGGGCCCGGTTCCGTTCCCCTGGGGCTACTTCACGTACGCCGCTCTCGCCTATGCCACGCTCCGCTTCGAGGAGTTGGCGCGGGCCAGCCTGGTGCCGTTCGTCCAGCAGCTGGCGGGACTGAGCGGCGACGGGCTCCGGGACGCCCTGTACGCGATCATCGTGGACGTACCGAACTTCGACCCGAGGGACGCCGTGGAACTGGGCGCGATCCTGCGCGACCTCGTCCACGGCGCGCACTGGCAGCTCGTCGCCCAGGCCGAGAGCCAGCCGGTGGGGCTGCTCCTCGGCCTGCACCAGGCGGGCAAGGGCTCCCAACTCGGCGTGTGGTGGCGGATCGAAGGCCCGCTCGCGCTCCCCGTGCACGTCCAGCACTTCCTCGGGCGGCTGCGGGACCTGGAGGATCAGGCGAGCACCGAGCCGGCACCCGGCGCGGAACCGGCGAGCCTGCTGACCGCCGCGGACGGCGACCGCCGGCCCGGCGGGCAGGACCATGCGCAGCTCGCCCGGAACCTGCGCCGGCGCATCTCGTCCTTCATCGACGAGGAGCTGTTCCGCCGCTCGGCCCCGCTCGTGGACGACCGGCGGCTCTGGGCCGACGCCTCCGCCCTGCTGGACGACCGGACCGTGCTGCTGACCTGGTTCCTGCCCACCGCCGTGAACGGAGCGGCCGTACTGCTCGCCGTCACCCGGGAGGGCCGTGAGCTCGTGGTGCAGCTCGGCGAGGGGGCGGAGGACGACGACGAGCGGCACCCGCTCGCCGACCGCATCGAGGCCATCCGCACCGAGATCGAACGCGACCCCCTCTTCGGCGAGGTGACCCCGGAGGGCGCCCGGCTCCTGGCGGAGCCCGGACTGCCGCTGGGCAGGCCCGAGTTGTGGGACCGGTGGCGTGCCCGGGGCAAGGACCGCATCCTCGCCTGGCCGCACGGCGCGCTCCACTACCTCCCCCTCCCGCTCTGCCGCACCGGCGGCCGGCTGATCGTCGACGACTGGACGGTCACCACCATCGCCGGTCTCGAAGCCCTGGCCCCCGTCGAGGTCGCCGCGCGGGAGCGCCGTACGGTCGTACTCGCCTCCGCCGCGGGCGGGGTCCCCTACGGCCTGCCGGCCGAACCGGCGCTCGAGGAGCACGCGCGGCAGGTCGCCGCGGCGGTGGGCAGCGCCGCGCTGACCGGTCGCGCGGCCACCCGCGACCGGCTGCTCGCCGAGATCGCCACGGCGGACGTGGTCCACATCGCCGCCCACGGCACCCTGGACGAGGACGCGCCCTGGCTGCACTGCCTCTACCTCTCACCGGACGGCGACGACGACGGCCGGCTCTTCGCCTACGACTTCCTCGGCGCCGACCTGCGCGGCGTCCGCCTGGTCACCGTCGCCGCCTGCGAGTCGGCGCTCGGCCGGTTCGACCGCGGCGACAACGTCCGCGGCATCCCGTCGGCGCTGATCACGGCCGGGGCGCAGGCGGTCGTCGGATGCCTGTGGCCGGTCCGCCCGGAACCGACCACCTACTTCCACCACCACCTGCACCGTACGGTCGCGGCCGGTGCGGACCCGGAGCCGGCCTTCCGGGCCGCCCAACTCGCCACGCGTGAGGCGTACCCGCACTACCGTGACTGGGGAGCATTCACCTATCTGCACGGCAGGAACAAGGGAGCGGCCCCGTGACGGAGATCCGGCTGCACGACGTCGAACTCCTGCCGGAGCGCACCCTCGGCACCCCCGCGGACGACCGACCGCTGCGCGGCCGGCTCACCTTCGGCTGGGACCTGCTCCCGGCCGGCCACGCGGGCGCGCCGACCGGCTGGTCCTCCTACCTCGAGGCCGCGCCCGAGCGGGAGTTCCGCCACCTCCTGATGGTGTGTTCGTTCCGGCCCGAAACCCCGGAGAACAAAGGGGTGTTCCGGCACGCCGCGCTCGGCGTGGCCCTCGCCACGCCCGACCCCGCCCACCGCCCCGTCGCCCGGCTGATCGACCCCGGCGAGCGCACCCGCCCCGTCCCCGGCACCGGCACGGGCGTCAGCTTCACCGTCACGACCGGCGTCCTGGACGTGGGCGTGGAACGGCCCCCGGGCGCGACCCCCGCCCGCGAGGAGTGGATCGTACGCGGCCACGGCGCCTCCCAGCCCGACCCCCAATGGGAGTTCCGCCGCCTCAAGGCCTTCCCGCTGCTGGGCGACCACCCGGTGTCCGCCCTGGTCGAGCTGGTCCCCGACCACCCCAACACCGCCCACATCCTCCTCTCCGCCGAACTCCACAACCGCACTCTCCGCCGCTACCGAGCCCACCTCACCCCGACCCCGATCACGCTCTGAACTACGCGCAGCGGGACGACAGTTCACTTGCGCCCCGGGGTCCACTTCATCCCGAGCCGGTAGGCCCTGGAGATCACATCCTGTACTCCGGGTCCGTCCTGGGGGGTGAACCACCGCACCTCGCGCTCGATCACCAGCTCACCTTTCCGCCGCCGGATCAGGGCGATGGCACACGCACGGGCGTGCGGCGGACACTCGTCGAGCACGACCCGGAAGCTGTCCCCGCGGTCGGAGGTGAGGGTCACCACTGCATCGAGCCCGCGAAAGTCGCCCGAGCCCTCGTAGATGTAGACGAAGAGCAGGAGCTTCTGGAACTCGTCCTGGTGGTCCAGGTTGATGACGAGGTTCTCCCCGGCGTCGTTCGCCCCGGTCCGGTCGTCCGCATCCAGCGCGACATAGGGGAAGCTGCGTACCGCGCCGAAGGCGTTCCCGAGCGCCTGCACCACGGTCTTGGTTCCGTCGGTGCACACGATCATGCAGCCCAGATCGAGATCCACGTCCCTGGCGGCCGCGGCCTGCAGCGAGGCCCGGATCCGTCCGAACACCCCGCGCGCCTCTCCCCTCGACCGCTCGGCGGCGGCACCGGGGGACGTCCAGTTCAGATTGACCTTGATCAGCCCTGACGTCACCCCGTGCTTGGCGAGCGACACGACGGGCGAACTCTTGGTCAGGCTGACACGGGCAGGCTCGCTCATGCGCCCCACCCTCGCACGGGATCCCATACGGGGGCGAGACCAGCCCGGTGCGCTGTGGTCATCCCTTCCGGGATGACCACAGCGGCTGGAGTGTCAGTGAGGCGAGCAGAAGTTGGCCGTGCCGGGTCCGCTGCGCTGACAGCGCGACATCTCTTCAGGGCGATCCATCAGGAGTCGTAGCGCTTGGTCACCACCATCGTGGTCCCCGCGAGCGCCGTTTCCATCGGGGTCTCAGCCCACTGAGCGATCAGCAGCGGCTCCTCGTCCACCGACTTCAGCAAGTGTGTGATCGCGTCCGCATCTGGTGCAGCCGGAAGAACACACCCGACCAGGGGGCTACCTGTCGCGCTGGTGTGTTCTCCATACTCTTCGTCTGGATTGTCCGACTCCCAGCGCCCGATCTCGATTTCCCACAACCCGTCGGCGTCACCGGGTTCCGGCGCGTGGACCGCCAAGTAGAAGCCGTCAGAGTCGTATGGCTCTGCAAAGAGCTCGCAACTGGGGTCATCCAGTGAAGCCCACATCCCGCTGCTCCTGGAGTGTGCGGTGACCAGCACTCGGAGGTTACTGACGGCCCTCTCTCGATCCACCGAGGTGAACTGCTCCTCATGGAGGTCGAGCTGTGAGCGCGTCTCGTCGCTCAACGTGTTCATTCCGTCGTCATACTTCACGAAGGGATGGGCGAACTCCCAGTGGCGCTCGATCTCGGGCCCGTCTCCCGAAGAAGTCCCCGAAAAATCATCGAGCGCCGCACACAACTCACGTTGCTCTGACTCTAGTTCGGAGCGGATTGCCCTGCTGACCGTATCTGGCACAGCCGCCAAGGCGTTCTCGAGAGCAACCAGTGCCTGATGAAGTCGTAGGCAGACGTACTCGTACCACAGGCTGTGGGTGCCGCTGAGGAGATCGGCTCGGGCGGCAGCGTCGGTCAGCGCCGCAAGATGTTGGCGTGGGTAGTAGCCCACACGCCGTTCCCGGCGGTCGTGGACACTGACAGGGACGGTAGCGAAGGCGGAGATCCGATTGAGAGCGTCGACGATCGGAGCGGCAAGGTAAACGTCGCCAAGACTCGTCACAGTCTTGGACACGACGCCGTCCGGCCCCTGGTAGGTCGCCAGGATCTGCGTCTTCCCACGGTTGGCATGCTGGGAGTAGATGGTCAAGGGAACGCCTTTCGCCTGTCCGGCAGACGGCAGCCGAGACAGGATGGGTGCGTAGAAGTCTGGAGGGAGGTGGTGGCGAAGGCGCTGTCCGACGCTCCGTACCTCAAGATGATCAGCGGTGGCCCAGGTACTGTCCCGAGCTCCGTGCCTATCGGCAGGCTAGAGAGATTCCTAGTGTGCCGCAAGCGGATTTCCCAGGCGCCCTCTCGTGGTCTAGATCGTCAACCCTGACGCAGGGGATTAGGTCAGGGCTGTGCGCTGCCGACCGCCTGCGAGACCAACTCGTCGAAGGCGACGAGCTGCCCGGCGGGATGATGGCCTTCCCCGTCGAGAAGCAGCTGCTCTACGCCAGCAGCACGCACTTGTGGCTGGCGGGCACGCAGCACCTCAGCGACGCCGAAGCCCGGGCCGACGAAGCGGTGGAGCCGTTCCAGTCCGTGCCTCCGGGGCAGCAGCGACTTGGTGAGATGTCCCTGGCCCGTATGGATTTGGCGATGGCTCGGTTGGGCCGAGAGGACATCGACGCAGCGGCGACCCAGATCCACGCGGTCCTCGGGGTCAGTGTCCGGCGCCGCACAGAGAGCGTCGACCGCCGGATCGGCCACTTCAGCCGTCAGCTCGCGCTGCACCCCGGGGCCGGATCGCCTGCCGCGATCGGCCTCCGTGAGGTGATCATTGCTCATCAGGAAGGCATGCCCGCTCAGCTCCCGCCAGGAGGCAGCCAGTGACGACCTTGACCCTCTTGCACCCCGGCGCCATGGGCGCGGCGGTCGCCGCCCAGGCCGTCGCCGCAGGCCACGAGGTCCTGTGGGTGTTGGAAGGCCGAAGCGAGGCGACCCACCGGCGGGTGAAGGAAGCTGGCGCCACCACCTGTGACTCGCTCGCCGAGGCGCTGGAGCACAGCGAGATCGTCCTGTCGATCTGTCCGCCGCAGGCTGCCGAAGAGGTGGCGGCCACGGTCGCCGGCCACGCCTTCGCCGGCGTGTACGTGGATGCCAACGCGATCAACCCTCAGCGCATGCAGCGCATCGCGGAGGAGATCAGACCCGGCGGCACGGTCCTCGACGGAGCGATCTTTGGTCCGCCGCCCGGTGGCCAACGGGCTGCTCGTCTCTACCTGGCTGGCGAAGCCCAGGCCATGGACACGATGGAGTCCTTGTTCAAGGACACCGCGTTGCACGTCCGCCGAGCGAGCGGCAGCGTCGGCTCCGCCTCCGCGCTGAAGATGGCGTTCGCCAGTTACCAGAAGGCCGCCCGAACCCTTGCCGGTGTGGCCCACGCGCTCGCCGATGCCCACGGAGTCGGTGACGAGCTCACGGCCGAGGCGCAGACGATGGCGTCCAACATTCTCTCCGACCCCGGATACCTGCCCAGCGTGGCCGCACGCGCCTGGCGCTGGGCTCCGGAGATGGAGGACATCGCCGAAACGCTCCGCGCCGCCGGGTTGCCTGTGGACATGGCCGAAGCGGCGGTCGCGGTCATGGCTCGATGGGCAGGAGACAAGGACCACTACGACCTGCCGGTCGCAGAGGTCTTGTCCCATCTGAGGGAGCAGCCTGCTCGCTGACTGGCGGCCGCCTCAGACTGATCGCACAATGTTGCTCGCCCGCTCACGCGCCACCTCCCGGCACCCGAAAGCCGAGCGCCCTGTGGGTCGAAGCTGCCGCGCCTACGCCCAGCAGGGCCGCCTGGCCGACGGCTACCAGGCCCTGCGGATCGCCGAGACCTGCGCCGCCCAGGACGTACGACGTCCCGCCGTCCGCGAGCTGGTTGCCGACATGGCTGCGCGGGACCGACGTCGTACGCTGCCGGAGCTCCACCACTTCTGCCGCCGACTGGGAGTACCCGCGTGACCGAGCCGCAGTCCGAGCCCTTCCTGTACGTCGTCGTGTGCGCCGCCGGTATCGCCGGCGACGTCGGCAGACTCGTCACCGCGGCGCAGGAACGGGGCTGGGAGGTCGGGGTCATCGCCACCCCGCAGGGTCTGGAGTTCCTCGACGTCCGGGCGATCGAGGAGCAGACCGGGTACCCGGTCCGGTCCGCCTGGCGCTCGCCCGGCGAGGCACGGACGTATCCGCGGGCCGATGCCATCGCGGTCGCGCCGGCCACGTTCAACACGGTCAACAAGTGGGCCGCGGGCTTCGCCGACAACCTGGCCCTCGGAATCCTCTGCGAAGCCCCCGGTATGGGCGTCCCCACGGTCCTGCTGCCCTACGTGAACACCGCGCTCGCCGCCCACCGTGCCTACCGGCGCAGCATCGACGAGCTCCGGGAGATGGGCGTGCTGATCGGCAGCTACGAGCCCCACCGTCCGAAGTCCGGCGGTGGGGCGGACCGCTTCCCCTGGGAGGAAGTGGTCGATCTGCTGGCGCCGCTCCTCCGCGCCGGGGCCGAGCAGCAGTGAACGTGCCGGCTTCGCCCCTCGAGGCGGCGGCCGGCCCACCCGGTCTGGAGGAGATTGTGGAGCAGCAGAACGCTGAGGGGCGGCCGGCCATCGCGGCGGCCGTCGTGGTGCACGAAGGCCGGGTGCTGATCGTGCGGCGTCGGGTCAGCGAGGGGCGGCTCTCCTGGCAGTTCCCCGCCGGTGCGGTCGAGCCGGGCGAAGCCCGGGAAGAGGCCGCCGTACGGTTCGAGCCGGTGCAAGAACACCTCGACGCCGTCCTGGAGCGTTGCTGACGCGGACTCATCGCGCAGGGCGACAACACGGCAACCACCGGAGGTCCTGACTCGTACGGCCGGGACCTACAACCAGTCGCGCTTCTTGAAGATGACGTAGAGGCTGGTGCAGACGACGGCCATCAGGACGATGGCGAAGGGGTAGCCGCCGGCCCACTTCAGCTCCGGCATGTCTTCGAAGTTCATGCCGTAGATGGTGCCGACCAGGGTGGGGGCGAAGAGGATGGCGGCCCAGCTGGAGATCTTCTTGATTTCTTCGTTCTGTTCGAAGCCGGCTTCGGCCAGGGCTCGCATTTCGGCGTTCTGTTGTTGGGTGACCAGGGTGGCGTTGACGGTGAGGATGTCGGTGAGGGCCTGGCGGAAGCCGTCCACGCGCTCGCTGGTGTGGGTGACGTGGTCGGCCACGTCGCGGAGGTAGCGCTGGAGCTCTTCGTCGGTGCCGTACTTGGCGAAGCCGGCCATCAGGGCGTGGAGCATGCCGACCAGGGGGCGGGTGGCGCGTTGGAACTCGACCATTTCGCGGGAGAGTTCGTAGATGCGGCGGGAGACCTCCGGGTCGCCGCGGAAGACCTCGGTCTCGATCTCGTCGATGTCGATCTGGACCCCCTCGACGACGGGGGCGTAGCCGTCGACGACCGCGTCGAGGATGGCGTACAGGACCGCCTCCGGTCCCAGGCGCAGGAGTTCGGGGGTCTCCTCCATGCGGCGGCGGACCGCCGAGAGGTCGGGGGCGGCGGCGTGCCGGACGGTGATGAGGAAGTCCGGGCCGACGAAGACGTGGAGTTCGCCGAAGTCGACCTCCTCCGGTGCGTCCAGGTAGCGGGCGGCCCGCAGGACGACGAAGAGGGTGTCGCCGTAGCGCTCCAGCTTCGGGCGCTGGTGGGCCTCCAGGGCGTCTTCGACGGCCAGCGGGTGGAGGTTGAACTCGGCGGCCAGCGAGTGGAGTTCGGATTCGGTGGGCCGGTGCAGGCCGATCCAGGCCATGCCGTCCTGCTGTTCGCGCAGCCGCCGGAAGGTCTCGGCGAGCGTCGCGGGGGAGGCGACCCGGCGGCCGTCGCGGTAGAGCGCCGCCTCGACCACGCTGCGGTGGTCGGCCGGCGCGGCCGCGGGCGGCGGGGTGGGGGCGGGCGCGGCGGGGCCGGCCGGCGGTGCGGAGGCCGGGGGAGCGGTGGGCCGCCGCCAGGTGTGGCGCTTGGGGGACGGGGCGGGCCGGTGTTCTCGACGCTCCGGCATGACCTTCAGCTCCCCTCGTCCGATCGATGCCCTGCCCGGTGTCCTGATCGGCGATCCATGGCCCGGCCGGTGTCCCGATCCACGTCCCGGCCCCCTGTCCCGGCCGGCATCGTGGTTGATCACGTTTCCCGCCCAGGATATACGGATGAATCGGTACGGGTCGTTCCGCTGCATCCGTGCCTTGCGGACCGTATCTGTCCGCAAGGCGGGCTAGCGTGGGTGTCATGAACGCCACCAAGGTCCCCGTGCTCGGTGCCCGTGCCCTGGGGCGGGCCACGCTCGCCCGGCAGCTGCTGCTCGAACGGTCCCCGATGTCCGCCGAGGACGCGGTCGGGCACCTGCTCGGGCTCCAGGCGCAGAACGTCCAGCCGCCGTACTACCAGCTGTGGTCCCGGCTCGAGGGCTTCGTGCCGGAGGACCTGTCCGCGCTGATGGAGTCCCGCGCGGTGGTCCGGATGGTCACCATGCGGTCCACCATCCACACCCACACGGCCGAGGACGCCCGGACCCTGCGCCCCCTGGTCCAGCCGGCCCGCGACCGGGAGGTCGGCCTCTTCCGCAAGGGGCTGACCGGGGTGGACCTCGACCGGCTCACCGAGCTCAGCCGGGCCTTCGTCGAGGACGGACCCCGCACCATGGCCGAGATCCGGGCCGAGCTGCTGCAGGAGTGGCCCGAGGCCGACCCGCAGTCGCTCGCGGTGGCCGCCCGCTGCCGGCTGCCGCTGGTCCAGGTCACGCCCCGGGGCCTGTGGGGCCGCTCCGGGCAGGTCCGGCTGACCACCCTGGACAACTGGCTCGGCGAGCCGGCCGCGCCGGACCGGCCGGCCCCGGTCGAGGACGCGGTGCTGCGCTACCTCGGCGCCTTCGGCCCCGCCTCCGTCAAGGACATGCAGATCTGGTCCGGGCTGACCCGGCTGCGCGAGGCCTTCGAGCGGCTGCGGCCCCGGCTGCTCGTCTTCCGCGACGAGCACGGCGTCGAGCTCTTCGACCTCCCGGACGCGCCCCGCCCCGACGAGGACGTCCCGGCTCCGCCGCGCTTCCTCCCCGAGTTCGACAACCTCCTCCTCTCCCACGCCGACCGCACCCGCGTCATCCCGGCCGACCTCAAGGGCCGTTCGTTCAAGGGCAACCAGGCCTACCGCACCCTCCTGGTCGACGGCGCCCTCGCCGGCATCTGGCGGACCACCGGCGCCGGGGACGAGAGCGTGCTCACCGTCGAGGCCTTCGGCCGGCTCACCGCCGCCCAGCGGGCCGAGGTGGTCCACGAGGGCGAGCGGCTGCTCGCCGCCATGACCTCCGCCACCGTCCGGAAGGTGGAGTTCGGGTCGATCGCCGACTGACCGCGGCTCGACCCCACCACCCACCACCCCGCCCCACCAGCGGATCCCCCGTCAATCACCGGCTGACCCACACCTGGTGCAGGCCCGCCCCCGACCGGCACGATGGGCCGCGAAGCCGACAACGGCTCGAGGCGGAGACGAGCGCAGCACCAGACGCACCAGAAGTGATATCTGCTGGGACCCCGAGCGAAAACCGACGCGGACCGACGCGGACCGACGCGATGACCGATGCGAACGCCCACGTGACAGCCATGCGACAGCCGTGCGACAGCCGTGCGGTACCCGCGCGACGGACCCGATGCAGATGTTCCGGACACAGGAGTGAGCACATGCGGATCCCGATGACGGTCTCGGACTTCCTCGACCGGGCGGAGCTGGGGTTTTCCTCCAGCCTCGGCGTGGTCGACGAGCCCGACCAACCCGGCCTGGTCGTACCGGAGTCGACGTACGGGCGGCTCGGTGAGCGGGTCCGGGCCTGGCAGGCGGGGCTGGACGCGCTCGGGGTCGGCGAGGGCGAGCGGGTGGCCGTGGTCAGCCACAACTCCGCCCGGCTGCTGGAACTCCTCTTCGCCGTGCCGATGAGCGGCCGGATCTGCGTCCCCGTCAACTTCCGCCTCAAGCCGGAGGAGATCGAGTACGTGGTCCGGCAGAGCGGGGCCTCGGTCCTGCTGGTCGACCCGGAGGTCGCGGCCGTCACCGCGGGCATCCCGGTACGCCACCGCTTCGTGCTCGGCGAGCAGACCGAGACCGAGCTGATGCGCTTCGGCGTCGAGCCGCGGCCCTGGTCCCGGCCGGACGAGGACGCCACCGCGACGATCAACTACACCTCCGGCACCACCGCCCGTCCCAAGGGCGTGCAGCTCACCCACCGCAACATCTGGGTGAACGGGCTCACCTTCGGACTGCACACCCGGGTCTGGGAGCAGGACGTGTACATGCACACCCTGCCGATGTTCCACTGCAACGGCTGGGGCATGCCGTACGTGATGGCCGGGCTCGGGGTCAAGCAGGTGGTGCTGCGCAAGGTGGACGGGGCCGAGATCCTGCGCCGGGTCGAGCAGCACGGCGTCACCCTCATGTGCGGGGCGCCCGCCGTCTGGAACGCCGTCCTCGACGCGGCCGCGACCTGGGACGGCGAGATCCCCGGCCGGGACAAGGTCCGCATCGTCTGCGCGGGCGCCCCGCCGCCCAGCAAGACGATCCAGCGGGTGGGCGAGGAGCTGGGCTGGGAGTTCACCCAGATCTACGGCCTCACCGAGACCTCCCCGCTGCTCACCTTCAACCGCGCCCGGCCCTCCGACGCGCAGCTGCCGGCCGAGGAGCGGGCCCGCAAGCTGACCCGGGCCGGGCTGCCCGCGCTCGGCGTCAAGCTGAAGTTCTCCGGCTCCGGCGAGGTGCTGGCCCGGTCGAACGTCGTGCTCGACGGGTACTGGGAGAAGCCCGAGGAGACCGCCGACGCGCTGGCCGACGGCTGGTTCCACACCGGGGACGGCGGCACCCTCGACGAGTCCGACGGGCACCTGACCATCTCGGACCGCAAGAAGGACGTGATCATCACCGGTGGCGAGAACGTCTCGTCCATCGAGGTGGAGGACACGATCTTCAGCCACCCGGCGGTGGCGGAGGTCGCGGTGATCGGCGTGCCCGACGAGAAGTGGGGCGAGACGATCAAGGCGCTGGTGGTGCTGGCCGAGGGGGCCACGGCCGAGGAGGCCGAGATCATCGCGCACTGCAAGGCGCGGATGGCCGGGTACAAGGCGCCGACCACGGTGGAGTTCCGGGACGCCATCCCGCGCACCGCCACCGGCAAGATCCAGAAGTTCCTGCTCCGTCGGCCGTACTGGGAGGGCATGGAGCGCGGGGTCAACTGACGACCCCGGGCACACGGCGGGGGTGCTGACCGCGGCCCCGGGCCAAGGTCAGCACCCCCGTCCGTACCGCACTACGCCGGCAGGACCGCCTCGATCGCCGCCAGCAGCTCGGGGGCCTCCGGCTCGGTGCGCGGCCGGAAGCGGCCCACGACCTCGCCGGCCGGCGAGATCAGGAACTTCTCGAAGTTCCACTGGACGTCCCCGGCCTCGCCCTCGGCGTCGGGCGTCTTGACCAGCTCGGCGAAGAGCGGGTGCCGGTTCTCGCCGTTGACCTCGCTCTTCTCCAGCATCGGGAAGGTCACCCCGAAGCCGGCCGCGCAGAAGGTCTGGATGTCGTCGGCGGTGCCGGGCTCCTGGCCGCCGAACTGGTTGCACGGCACGCCGATGACGGTGAAGCCCTTCTCGGCGTACTTGAACTGCAGCCGCGCCAGCCCCGAGTACTGGGGGGTGAGGCCGCACTGGGAAGCGGTGTTCACCACCAGGACGGCCTTCCCCTTGAACGGGGCCAGGCTGGTGGGCTCGTCGGACAGGGTGGTCAGCGGGATGTCGTACAGGCTCAAGGCGCATCTCCTCGACAGGATGTTCGTGCGCCCCCGATGATGCCCGACGCCGGGCGCCCCCGTCCCGCGCGGGCCGCCCCCGCGCTCACCCGCCCGCCCCCACCAGCCGGTCCGCCGGGTCGTTCAGCGGCTGGGGCATCCCGGTGAGGTCCATGACGAAGAGCGGTATGGCCAGCTCGTCCGCCCGGACCCGGGCCTCCTCCGTGTACCCGGCCAGGGCGAAGTACACGGTCGTCGCGGAGGCGGTCAGGCCGTTGAGCCAGACGCACTCCACCGCGCGCAGGTCGGCCGGGGCGGTGGTGGGGTCGACCTGGGCCACCAGCCCGGGGGCCCGCAGGTCCACCGCGGCCGAGGGCACCGGCCGGGCGTCGGGCTGCCGGACGTCCTGGAAGCCGAGCCAGCGCAGGTAGAGCGCGGCGGTGGCGACCGCGTCCCGGGCGGTGCGGATGGTCACCGGCCGGAAGGCGGGCCGTTGGGGCGGCCGGCCCGCGAGCGGCCCGCCGGCCGCGCCGCCGGTGCGCCCGCCCGCGCCGGGGGTGCCGGCGGCGGCCGCGGTCCCCGGCGGGCCGGTGGGCCCGGCCGGGCCCGTACCGGACGCGCCCCCGGCCGGTGCCTCCCCGCTCCGCGGGACCCCGGCCACCGGTTCCGCCTCCGGCGGCCGGACCGGGATCCGCGCCACGGTCCCGCAGGCGCAGCCGACCTCCGGCTGGGGCCACTCGTCCTGCCGCCCGCAGGAGCCGCAGCGCACCGTCACCCAGGTCTCCGACCAGTTGCGGTGGGTCAGTTCGACGGGGCTCGCGACCGGGTCCAGCGGCGGGGTCACCGGGGAACCGCAGGCGCACGGGAAGACCGGTGGCGTGTACGAGTTGGCCCGCCCGCAGGCCGGGCAGCGCACCGGAAACGTCTCCGCCATCCCCAGGACCCCCTCCGTCGTCGCTGTGCGTACTCCATCGTCCACCACGGGCGACGGTGCGGGCGCCGGTCCTCGTGATTTGTTCAATCCACCGGTTGAAACGCGCCTTTTGGTGGCTTCCGGGGTACCGCACCGCCTTGACGCGTCGAAAGTCGCCTCCTAGATTGTTTCGTATAGCAGAAGCGAAATTCCGGATGACGGAAAAAGCCTGATCGCAGGAGTACTCGATGCCTCGTATGACAGCCGCCGCCGCGGCAGTGGAGATCCTCAAGCTCGAAGGAGTCGACCAGGCCTTCGGTGTGCCCGGCGCTGCGATCAACCCCTTCTACCGCGAGCTCAAGAACGTCGGCGGCATCAGCCACACGCTGGCCCGCCACGTCGAGGGCGCCTCGCACATGGCCGAGGGGTACACCCGCGCCAAGGCCGGCAACATCGGTGTCTGCATCGGCACCTCCGGCCCCGCCGGCACCGACATGATCACCGGCCTGTACTCCGCGATCGCGGACTCGATCCCGATCCTGTGCATCACCGGCCAGGCCCCGGTCTCGAAGCTCCACAAGGAGGACTTCCAGGCCGTCGACATCGCGACCATCGCGAAGCCGGTCACCAAGGCCGCGACCACGGTCCTCGAGGCCGCCCAGGTCCCCGGCGTCTTCCAGCAGGCCTTCCACCTGATGCGCTCCGGCCGTCCCGGCCCGGTCCTCATCGACCTGCCGATCGACGTCCAGCTGACCGAGATCGAGTTCGACCCGGAGACCTACACGCCGCTGCCGGTCTACAAGCCGACCGCCAGCCGCGCCCAGGCCGAGAAGGCGATCAACTTCCTGCTCGAGGCCGAGCGCCCGCTGATCGTCGCCGGCGGCGGCATCATCAACGCCGACGCCTCGGACCTGCTGGTCGAGTTCGCCGAGCTGGTCAACGTCCCGGTCATCTCCACCCTGATGGGCTGGGGCACCATCCCGGACGACCACGAGCTGGCCGCCGGCATGGTCGGCGTGCAGACCGCCCACCGCTACGGTAACGCGACCTTCCTCGAGTCGGACGTGGTCATCGGCATCGGCAACCGCTGGGCCAACCGCCACACCGGCTACAACCTGGACGCCTACACCAAGGGCCGCAAGTTCGTCCACGTCGACATCGAGCCCACCCAGCTCGGCAAGATCTTCATGCCCGACTTCGGCATCGCCTCCGACGCCAAGGCCGCGCTGGAGCTCTTCATCGAGGTCGCCAAGGAGCTGAAGGCCGCGGGCAAGCTGCCGGACTTCACCGCCTGGGCCGCCTCCGCGCAGGAGCGCAAGGCCACCCTGCAGCGCCGCACGCACTTCGAGAACATCCCGATGAAGCCGCAGCGCGTGTACGAGGAGATGAACCGCGTCTTCGGCCCGGAGACGCGCTACGTCACCACCATCGGCCTCTCCCAGATCGCCGCGGCGCAGTTCCTGCACGTCTACAAGCCGCGCCACTGGATCAACTGCGGCCAGGCCGGCCCGCTCGGCTGGACCATCCCGGCCGCCATCGGTGCCGCCACCGCGGACCGCGACACCCCGATCGTCGCCCTCTCCGGCGACTACGACTTCCAGTTCATGATCGAGGAGCTGGCGGTCGCCGCCCAGCACAAGGTCCCCTACGTCCACGTGCTCGTGAACAACGCCTACCTGGGCCTGATCCGTCAGGCGCAGGGCGGCCTGGGCATCAACTTCGAGGTCAACCTCGAGTTCGAGAACATCAACACCCCGGAGATCGGCGTCTACGGCGTGGACCACGTCAAGGTCGCCGAGGGCCTGGGCGTCAAGGCCATCCGCGTCACCGACCCCGAGAAGCTGGGCGAGGCGTTCGAGCAGGCCAAGAAGCTGGCCCAGGAGTTCCAGGTCCCGGTCGTGGTCGAGGCCATCCTGGAGCGCGTCACCAACATCGCGATGAGCAAGACCGTCGACATGAGCGACGTCACCGAGTTCGAGGAGCTGGCCACCGAGCCCGGCCACGCCCCGACCGCGATCAAGGCCCTCCAGGTCTGATGACCGTCCGCCGGAGCTGATCCGGCCGGACCCCGTACGCACCGACGGCCCCCGCTCCTCCTCCGGGAGGGACGGGGGCCGTCGGCGTGCTCCGGGCCACCCGGGCTACCGCGTCCGCGGCGCCAGCCCCTCGATCAGCACCTCGATGCCCAGGGCCAGCCGCTCCTGCGCGGAGCCGGTGCGCAGTTCCCCGGCGCTGGCGGCCAGGTGCGGGTGCCGGGCCGGGTCCAGCGCCCCCAGCCGCTCCTCGATCCCGGACGCCTCGTGGCGCCGGTCCAGGGCCGCCTGGAGGGGGTCCGGCGGGGCGTCCTGCGGCGCGGCCACCGAGACCTCGTACGTCACCGCGCCGATGTGCAGGGAGATCAGGTCGCAGCCCCAGGCGGCCCGCTGCCGGGGCACCCCGCCGGCCAGCAGCAGGCCCAGGACCCGGTCGAAGAAGTCCACGCAGGCCGGGCCGGTCGGGATGTGCCCGAGGACCACCCGGCCGATGCCCGGGTAGGCGTTGAGCGCGTGCACCACGTCCATCAGCGCGCCGGCCAGCCGCGGGCGCCAGCGCGGGTCGCCCGCCTCGGGCACCTCGGGCAGCGGCACCCCGGCCACCACCTCGTCGAGCATCCGGCCCAGCAGCTCGTCCCGGCCCTGTACGTAGACGTAGAGCGAGGCGGGGCCGGTGTCGAGGGCCGTCGCGACCCGGCGCATGGTGACCGCGGCCAGCCCCTCCTCGCGCAGCACGGTCAGGCCCGCCTCAACCACGGCTCGCTCACTGAGTGGGAGTTTCGCGGGACGGGACCGGGTGCTGCGCCGAGGGGAACTCATGGAGGCAGGCTAGCACTTGACAACGAACACCGTTCGGCACGAACGTTGTTCGTCACGAACACCGTTCGTTCGCGCTTTCGCGCCGCTCGTTCCGCCCTGCCGCCGGGGCCGCTGTGAGGAGTCCGCTGTGGAAACTGCCGTATCCCTGCCCGAGGCGCGTCCGGCCGCGCCTCCCTATCCGTACCGGTGGGCCGTGCTGGCCTTAGTGCTGGCCGCGGACATCATGGACCTGCTCGACGCGACCATCACCGGCATCGCCGCCCCGGTGATCGCGAAGGACCTGGGCGGCGGCCACGAGCTGAGCCAGTGGCTCCAGGCCGCCTACACGCTGCCGTTCGCGGTCTTCCTGATCACCTCGGGGCGGCTGGGCGACAAGTACGGCCGCCGCAAGCTCTTCCTCCTCGGCACGGTCGGCTTCACCCTCGCCTCGGTCGGCTGCGCGCTGGCCACCGGCCCCGGCTGGCTGATCGCAGGCCGTGCGGTCCAGGGCGCCCTCGGCGCGCTGCTGCTGCCGCAGGGCTTCGGCATCCTCAAGGAGACCTTCCCGAAGGAGGAGATCGGCAAGGCCTTCGGCTTCTTCGGCCCGGTGCTCGGGCTGTGTGCGGTCGGCGGCCCGGTGCTCGGCGGCCTGCTGGTCGGCGCGGACCTCTTCGGCCACGGCTGGCGCATGATCTTCCTGGTCAACGTGCCGGTCGGACTGCTGATGGTGCTCGGCACGCTGCGCTGGATCCGCCCGGGCCGGCCGGACCGCGCCATCCGGATGGACGTGCGCAGCATGCTGCTCACCGCGTTCGCCTCGGCCGCGATCATCTACCCGCTGGTCCAGGGCCCCGAGATGGACTGGCCGCTGTGGTCGCTGGTGCTGCTGGCGGCGGGCCCGGTGGGCTTCGTGGTCTTCGTCCGGATGCAGCCCCGCCGGCCCTCCCCGCTGGTGCTGCCCAGCCTGATGCGCAACCGCGGCTACACCGGCGGCATCCTGGTGGTCAGCGCCTTCTTCGCGGCCTTCAGCGGCCTGATGCTGGTCCTCTCGCTCTTCCTCCAGGGCCCGCTGGAGCTCTCCCCGGAGGGCGCCGGGTACGCGATCGCCCCGCTGGCCCTGGGCATCGCCGTGACGGCCGGCCCGGCCGGGAAGCTGGCCGAGACCCACGGCCGCCGGGTGGTCCAGGGCGGTATAGCGCTGGCCTTCGCGGGCCTGGGGCTGCTGGCCTGGATGGCCGGTCCGGGGGAGTGGGCCACCAGCGGCTGGCACCTGCTGCCGGCCACCCTGCTGACCGGCCTGGGCATGGGGCTGGTCATCCCGCCGCTGTTCGGCATGATCCTCTCGGGCCTGACCGAGGAGGAGACCGGCTCCGCCTCCGGCGTGCTCAACGCCGTGCAGCAGCTGGCGAACTCCGTGGGCGTGGCCCTGCTGGTCACCGTCTGGTCGGCGTACGGGGACCACGGTTACGCCCCGGGCAGCGCGCTGGCGGGCACCGCCGGGGCGGTGGCGGTCCTGCTGCTGCTCGCGCTGGCGGCCACGTACCGGCTGCCGAAGCCGGCGGACGCGGTACCCGCGCCGGCGGACGCGGTGCCCGCGGCCTGACGGCTGCGCCGCCGGGAACGGCAAAGCGCCGGGTCACGGGACCGTCCGTGACCCGGCGCTCTGGCCTGGTGGTGGTGGGATGAGCTGTTGCAGACACCACCGAGGTGTGACCGCCCGACGGAACGAGGCTGGCGCGACAGGACGTTCGCACCGCCGGGCGGGGTATCGGGTCCATATACAGGGGCACTGTGCGTTGCCCCTCTATATAGAGGAGTGGCTGGGACCGTGGCGGCGAGCGACGGGAGCCTCGGCGTCGTCCCCCTCAGGTCAAGGGACGGGCCTCGAGAACCCATTACCACCGCACTGGCTCGCAAGCCGCCACGGTCCTCGTCCTGAACCCTTCACCGACGAACCACCCCTCATCCGGGTCCGCGGTGGCGGGCTCAGCGCCCAGTGCCTGACCTCCCGTCAGGCTCCGGGCGCGGCTTGTGTCAGCGGTCCTCGCGCAGGGCGCGGACCGCCTCCTCGACGCGCTTGCCGTAGTCGGCGTCGGCGGCGTGGAAGTGGGCCAGGTTCTTCTCGACGACGTCCTCGCGGGAGACCTGCGAGAGGCCACCGGCGATGTTCGCCACCAGACGCTGCTTCTCGTCCTCGGACATCAGGCGGAAGAGCTCACCGGCCTGGAAGAAGTCGTCGTCCTTGGTGTGGGCCGGCGCGGCGTGGGTGCCGGTGTAACCGGAGACCGCCAGCGGGGCGCCGAGGGCGTCGCCGGTCTCGGCCGGGCCCTGGTGCGAGTTGGGCTCGTAGTTCTTGTCGTACCGCGAGCCGTTGCGCAGCGCCATGGCGCCGTCGCGGCCGTAGTTCTGCGCGGTGGTCGCCTTGGGGGCGTTGACCGGCAGCAGGGTGTGGTTCACACCGAGGCGGTAGCGCTGGGCGTCCGCGTAGGCGAACAGGCGGCCCTGGAGCATCTTGTCCGGCGAGGCGGTGATGCCCGGGACGAAGTTGTTCGGGGAGAAGGCGGACTGCTCGACCTCGGCGAAGACGTTCTCCGGGTTGCGGTCCAGGACCAGGCGGCCCACGCGCTGCAGCGGGTAGTCGGCGTGCGGCCACACCTTGGTGAGGTCGAACGGGTTGAAGCGGTAGTCCGCGGCCTCGGCGGCCGGCATGACCTGGACGTACAGGGTCCACGAGGGGTTCACACCGCGCTCGATGGCCTGCAGCAGGTCGGTCTGGTGCGAGTTGCCGTCCTTGCCGGCGAGCTCGGCGCCCTGCTCGGAGGAGAGGCAGCGGATGCCCTGGTTCGTCTTGAAGTGGTACTTGACGAAGAAGGCCTCACCCTGGGCGTTGGTCCACTGGTAGGTGTGGGAGCCGTAGCCGTTCATGTGGCGGTACGAGGCCGGGATGCCGCGGTCGCCCATGAGCCAGGTGATCTGGTGCGTCGCCTCGGGGGCGTGCGCCCAGAAGTCCCAGACGTTGTCCGCCTCCTGCTTGCCCGTGAAGGGGTCGCGCTTCTGGGAGTGGATGAAGTCGGGGAACTTGATCGGGTCCTTGATGAAGAACACCGGGGTGTTGTTGCCGACGAGGTCGTAGTTGCCGTCCTCGGTGTAGAACTTCAGCGCGAAGCCACGCGGGTCGCGGACGGCGTCCGCGCCACCGAGGGAGTCGGCGACGGTGGAGAAGCGCAGGAAGGTCTCGGTCTTCTTGCCGACCTCGTTCAGGAACTTCGCCGAGGTGTAGGCGGTGACGTCGTCGGTCACCTCGAAGTAGCCGTACGCGGCGGAGCCGCGGGCGTGCACGACGCGCTCCGGGATGCGCTCACGGTTGAAGCGGGCGAGCTTCTCGAGGAGCTGCTGGTCCTGGATCAGGAGCGGGCCACCGACGCCGGCGGTGGCGGAGTTCTGGTTGTCGGCGACCGGAGCGCCTGACTCGGTCGTAAGCACGCGCTTCGACATGGTGACCTTCCGTACGGGAGCTGCTGACGGAAAGCGTCTTCCGCCATGCGGATGAGCCTAAATTCAGGCGGAACGCATCGTCAACAGTTTGTTGAAGAAAGATGGAGAGGTGATCCGGACGGCGCCGGCGCTTGGGCGCGACAGGACAGGTGTCAGCACCGGCGCCATCCGGAAACTCGGGGTCCCCTCAGCGGGGAGGCGCTCAGATCTGGGCGCCGGAAAGGCGCTCGACGGCGCGCAGCAGGGCGGAGTGGTCCAGGCCGCCGTCACCCTGGGCGCGCAGCGAGGCGACCAGCTGGGCGACCACGGCGCCGACCGGGAGGGCCGCACCGACGTTGCGGGCGGCGTCGGTGACGATGCCCATGTCCTTGTGGTGCAGGTCGATCCGGAAGCCGGGCTTGAAGTCGCGGTTCAGGAAGTTGTCCTTCTTGCGGGTCAGGACCGTGGAGCCGGCCAGACCGCCGTTGAGGACGTCCAGGGCGGCCTGGAGGTTCACGCCGGACTTCTCGAGGAAGACGACGGCCTCGGCGCAGGCCTGGATGTTGACCGCGACGATGAGCTGGTTGGCGGCCTTGACCGTCTGGCCGGAGCCGTGCGGGCCGCAGAGGACGATGGTCTTGCCCAGCGCCTCGAGGATCGGCAGGGCGGCGTCAAAGTCGGCCTGCTCGCCACCCACCATGATCGACAGCACGGCCTCGATGGCGCCGGCCTCGCCACCGGAGACGGGCGCGTCGATGACGCGGATGCCCTTCTCGGCGGCGTTCTTGGCCAGGTCGACCGAGGTCTGCGGGGTGATCGAGGACATGTCCACGATCAGCGCGCCGGACTTGGCGTGCTCCAGGATGCCGTCGGGGCCGTAGTTGATGGCCTCGACGTGCGGGGAGGCGGGCACCATCGTGATGATCACGTCAGCGTCCTTGACGGCCTCGGCGATCGAGCCGGCCGCGGTGCCGCCGGCGGCGGCCAGGCGCTCCAGCTTGTCCTGCTCCAGGGTGAAGCCGGTGACCGAGTAGCCGGCCTTCAGAAGGTTCTCGGACATGGGGGAGCCCATGATGCCGAGACCGATCCACGCGATCTTGGGGAGGTTGCTCATGATGAGGGTCCTTCTCTTAAAGCTTCGTACGAAAAGTGCGAGTGCGGTCTGGGCCTTCGCCCGGACTTACTTCGCCGGACGGGCCTCGGCGGGCAGCCACGCGAAGGAGGCGGCGGCGTCGGCGGCCTTGTACTCCAGGCCCACGTAGCCTTCGTAACCAGCCTTGTTGAGCTGGTCGAGAAGGTCCTCGAGGGGCAGTTCGCCGGTGCCCGGAGCACCACGGCCCGGCTTGTCGGCGATCTGGACGTGCCCGGTCTTGGCGGCGTACTTTTCGATGACCTCGGAGAGGTCCTCATCGTTCATCGCCAGGTGGTACAGGTCGAGCAGGAACTTGGCGTTCCCGAGGCCCGTGGCGGCGTTGACCTTGTCCACGACCTCGATGCCGGCCGGCGCGCTCACCAGGGGGTAGAGCGGCGACTCGGGCTTGTTCAGGGTCTCGATCAGGAGGACCGCACCGACCCGGTCCGCGGCGCGGGCCGCGATCACCAGGTTCTCCAGGGCGAGCTCGTCCTGGACGGCCGGGTCCACGCCCTCGACGCGGTTGCCGTACAGCGCGTTGAGCGCCTTGCAGCCGACCGAGGCCGCGAAGTCCGCGGCGACGTCGATGTTCGCACGGAAGCGGTCCGACTCCTCGCCGGGCACCGATACGGCGCCGCGGTCCGGGCCGGGCAGCTGGCCGGCGTAGAAGTTCAGGCCCACCAGCTGGGTGCCGGCGTCCTCAAGAGCCTTCTTGAGGGCGTCGAGCTCCGACTGGGCGGGGGTGGGGGTCTCGATCCAGGGCCACCACAGCTCGACCGCGGTGAAGCCCGCCGCGGCGGCGGCCGCGGGGCGCTCCAGGAGCGGGAGTTCCGTGAAGAGGATCGAAAGGTTCACATCGAAGCGCTGGTCCGAGTATCCCATGAGGGGTATGCGCTCCTTCCGTATTGCGGAAGTTGTTTTCTGCTTGATGGAAGGTTGCAAGCCCCGCGGGGTGCTTGTCAAGTGGGGGCTGCCGCTTTTTGTCTACCTCGGGGTAGCTTGACCGCGTGCGATTGAGAGTGGAGTTCACGACCGAGCCTTTCGACCTCGAGGAGGCTCCGGCCCATGCCGTGGCGGCCCGGGAGGTCATCCAGAAGGCGCAACTGGACGCGGTGGACGTCGGCCCCTTCGGCAACACCGCCGAGGGCGAGGCCGGGGACGTCCTGGGCGCCGTGACCGACCTGCTGCGCGACGCGCTGGGGGCCGGCGCCACCCGCGTCTCGCTCCAGGTGAACGTGATCCGGGAGGACACCTGATGGCCGAGTCCCCCGATCCGACCGAGCCCCGCGACCACCCGTTCGTCGCCGCGGTCAAGCCGTTGGTCGACGCCATGGGCGGCGAGCTGATGGACCCGGCCCGGGCCCAGCCCGACGACGTGGTGCTGGCCTGGGAGGGCGCCGAGCTGGTCGCCGTCCGGCTGCCGCAGCTGTCCGACTCACTGGACCACATCCTGGCCGCGCTGGAGCGCCGGCACGGCCGGCCGCTGGCCGAGCTGGACCGCAGGTCCAAGCAGGACGTGGTGCGCATACTGGAGGCGCGGGGCGCCTTCTCGGTGCGGCACGGCGTCGAGACGGTGGCCGGCGCGCTGGGCGTCAGCCGCTTCACCGTCTACAACTACTTGAACAGGGAAAATCCCAACAAGAACAGCCAAGCGTGAGATCGTCCTCACCGACCGTCACCGGCCGCCGCCCGAAAGAACCGGGCGGCGGCTTTTGTGTACCGGAAGTTTCAACAAAGTGTTGACGCGGTGTTGCGGAGGGCGTTAGCTATGCGAAGCCCGTCCAGCACAAGGCCACGGAGGCAAACCCGTGACTTCGAGTCCGACACCGGGCCTCGCCCGGTTCAACACCTTGGTGGAGTCCGCGGCCCAGGCCGAGCTCCACGAGGTGTGCGCCAGTTCGGCATGGGGGAGCAAGCTGCTCGCCCAGCGCCCCTTCGCCACCGCCGACGCCCTGTTCACGGCCAGCGACGCCGCCATGGCCGAGCTCACCGCGTACGACCTGGGAGAGGCGATGGCGGGCCACCCGCCGATCGGCCGCCCGAAGCCGGGGGACCCGACCTCCGCCCGCGAACAGCGGGGGATGGCCGGTGCCTCGGAGGAGCTCAAGGCCGAGCTGCTCGAACTGAACCTGGCCTACCAGGACAAGTTCGGTCACGTCTTCCTGATCTGCGCCACCGGTGCGACCGGTGAGCAGATGCGCGACGCGGTCAAGGTCCGGATCGAGAACACCGCCGAGGTCGAGCGCGAGATCGCCCGCGGCGAGCTCGTCAAGATCAACCGGATCCGGCTGACCCGTCTCGTAGAAGGAGAGTGAGAGCGCATGAGCACTGACACCACCGCTTCGGTGTCCACGCACATCCTGGACACCAGCATCGGCCGCCCCGCGGAGGGCGTCGCCATCTCCCTGTCGGCCCGCAGCGGCCTCGACGCGGAGTGGACGGCCCTCGGTGGCTCCGCCACCGACGCGGACGGACGCTGCAAGGACCTGCCGGCGCTGCCGGAGGGCACCACCCACGTACGCCTCGACTTCGAGACCGAGACGTACTTCGCCAAGAAGCAAGCCGCCGAGGCGCAGCAGGACGCCCCCCGCGTAAGGGACAGCGGTGCGTTTTTCCCCGAGGTCACGATCACTTTCGCCGTGAACCCGGGTGAGCACTACCACGTACCGCTGCTGCTCAACCCGTTCGGCTACTCCGTTTACCGAGGGAGCTAGCAGACCATGCCCACGATTCTCGGCCAGAACCAGTACGGCAAAGCAGAGAACCGCGTCGTCAAGATCACGCGGGACGGCGACACGCACCACATCAAGGACCTGAACGTCTCCGTCGCCCTCTCCGGCGACATGGACGACGTCCACTACTCCGGCTCGAACGCCAACGTCCTGCCGACGGACACCACCAAGAACACGGTGTACGCGTTCGCCAAGGAGTACGGCATCGAGTCCGCCGAGCAGTTCGGCATCCACCTGGCCCGTTGGTTCGTCAACAGCCAGGAGCCGATCCACCGGGCGCGCATCCGCATCGAGGAGTACTCCTGGGAGCGGATCGCGACCTCGGACGCGAACTCCAAGTTCATCGGCTCCGACGAGGTGAAGCACTCCTTCGTCCGCAAGGGCCAGGAGACCCGCGTCACCCAGATCACGTACGACGGTCAGAACTGGGAGGTCATCTCCGGCCTCAAGGACCTGGTCGTCATGAACTCCACCAACTCGGAGTTCTGGGGCTACGTGAAGGACAAGTACACGACCCTGCGGGAGGCGTACGACCGCATCCTGGCCACCCAGGTGTCGGGTCGCTGGCGGTTCAACTGGACCGACGACGAGCAGCGGATGCCCAACTGGGAGAAGTCCTACGAGGCCACCCGCAAGCACATGCTCGAGGCCTTCGCGGAGACCTACTCCCTCTCGCTGCAGCAGACCCTGTACCAGATGGGTTCGCGCATCATCAACCACCGTTCGGAGATCGACGAGGTCCGCTTCTCGCTCCCGAACAAGCACCACTTCCTCGTCGACCTTGAGCCGTTCGGTCTCAAGAACGACAATGAGGTGTACTTCGCCGCGGACCGCCCGTACGGTCTCATCGAGGCGACGATCCTCCGTGACGGCGCCGACGCGCTCATCCCGGTGGACATGACCAACCTCTAAACGAGGCCCGGCCCGCACCCCGGGGTTCCGCAGTGGCCCCGGGGTCCGGCCCCCCCTTCGCACCACCGCTACTTCCTGAATCGGCACCCGGAGCATCACACGGGGCGGCAGTACTGTCAGCTGCCAGGCCCCCGGTTTCGGCACTCAAATCCCCTGGGTCCTGCCGTGCCCGCACCGCCACTGAAAGCACGAGGAAGCCCCCATGGCAGCCACTGACAGCGCGGTCGAGCGCATCGTCATCGAGAACTGTGCCATCGCGACCGTCGACGCCGGCGACACCGAGTACGCCTCGGGCCACATCGTCATCGCGGGCAACAAGATCGAGGCCATCGGCGCCGGCCAGGCCCCCGCGGGCCTGGAGAACGTGGTACGCCGGATCGACGCCTCGGGCCACCTCGTGACCCCCGGTCTGGTCAACACGCACCACCACTTCTACCAGTGGATCACGCGTGGCCTGGCCACCGACCACAACCTCTTCAACTGGCTCGTCGCGCTGTACCCGACCTGGGCGCGCATCGACGAGCAGATGGCCCACGCCGCCGCGCAGGGCTCGCTCGCGGCGATGGCCCGCGGCGGTGTCACCACCGCCATGGACCACCACTACGTCTACCCGAAGGGCGCCGGCGACCTCTCCGGCGCGATCATCGGGGCCGCCTCCGACATGGGCGTCCGCTTCACCCTCGCCCGCGGCTCGATGGACCGCAGCAAGAAGGACGGCGGCCTGCCGCCGGACCACGCCGTCGAGACCCTTGAGGGTGCGCTGGCCGACACCGAGGCGACCGTCAAGAAGTTCCACGACGCGTCCTTCGACTCGATGACCCAGGTCGCGGTCGCCCCCTGCTCCCCCTTCTCGGTCTCCACCGAGCTGCTGAAGCAGGGCGCCGAGCTGGCCCGCCGCCTCGGGGTGCGCATGCACACCCACGGCAGCGAGACCGTCGAGGAAGAGAAGTTCTGCCACGAGCTCTTCGGCATGGGCCCGACCGACTACTTCGAGTCGACCGGCTGGCTCGGCGAGGACGTGTGGATGGCGCACAGCGTCCACATGAACGACTCGGACATCGCGGCCTTCGCCCGCACCAAGACCGGTGTGGCGCACTGCCCGTCCTCCAACGCCCGTCTGGCCGCCGGCATCGCCCGCGTCCCCGACATGCTCGCCGCCGGTGTCCCGGTCGGCCTCGGCGTGGACGGCACCGCCTCCAACGAGTCCGGCGAGCTGCACACCGAGCTGCGCAACGCCCTGCTGATCAACCGCCTGAACCCGGTGCACCGCGAGGCCGCGCTCAACGCCCGCCAGGCCCTGCGCCTGGGCACCTACGGCGGTGCGCAGGTCCTCGGCCGCGCCGACAGCATCGGTTCGCTCGAGGTCGGCAAGCTCGCCGACCTGGTGCTCTGGAACCTGAGCACCTTCCTGCACTCCTCGATCGCCGACCCGGTGACCGCCCTGGTCTTCGGCGCGGCCGCCCCGGTGACGGCCTCCTTCGTCAACGGCAAGCAGATCGTCGAGAACAACCGTCTGCTGACCGCGGACGAGGACGAGATCGCCCGCTCCACCCGGGACGAGGCCCAGCGCCTGGCGCGGATCGCCGCCCAGGGCTGATCTCCCACGGAATCCGGCCGGGGGGGACGGCCCTCGGCCGGTGGCCGCGGACCCGAGCGGGGTCCGCGGCAACCGTCCCCGGGGGGCGCGGACCTCGTGCCCGCGCCCCCCGGGCCGGTGAACCGTACCGGCGCACGTGCGATGCGCCCACCCTCCTCCGGCTGACGCCGGGAGGGGCCCCGAGCTTTGTCATGCACCAAACAAAGACCCCCCACGCTTCATATCGATTCGCCTCCCGAAACCCACGTCCCCTGCCGACGTGTTACCCGCCCGGAGGAAGCCGCCGTGGTCGCCATGCCCAGGTTTCGCAAAGAAGCAGTCGTCGTACCCGCCGCCGCGGGGTCCGCACCGGACGGGACGTCCGAGCCGGTGCCACCGGCCGGACCGGAGGGGGAGCGGCATCCGGTCGACGAAACCCTGCCGCCCGTGCGGATGTTCACCAGTGGGCTCCAGCACGTGGCCGCCATGTACGCGGGCGTCGTCGCCCCGCCCATGATCGTCGGCCCGGCCGTCGGGCTCTCCGCCACCGACACCGCCCTCCTGATGGGGGCCTCGCTCTTCACCGCCGGACTCGCCACCCTGCTCCAGACCCTCGGCTTCTGGAAGATCGGGGCGAAGCTCCCCTTCGTCAACGGCGTCTCCTTCGCCGGGGTCACCCCGATGATCGCCATCGGCAAAGGGGCCGGGGCCGACGCCCTGCCCGTGATCTTCGGCGCGATCATCGTCGCCGGCCTGCTGGGCTTCTTCGCGGCCCCCTACTTCGGCCGGCTGGTCCGTTTCTTCCCGCCCGTGGTCACCGGTACCGTGATCACCCTGATCGGCGTCTCCCTGCTGCCGGTCGCCTTCAACTGGGCCCAGGGCGGCGTCCGTACCGCACCCGACTACGGCTCCCTGCCGCACATCGGGCTCGCCGCGGCCACCTTGGTGATCGTCCTCCTCCTGCGGCGGTTCCTCACCGGCTTCCTCCAGCAGATCGCCATCCTGCTGGGCCTCGCCGCCGGCACCCTGATCGCCATCCCCGCCGGGCTCACCGACTTCTCCGCCCTGGGCGACGCCGACCTGATCGGCCTGCCCCAGCCCTTCCACTTCGGCGCCCCGCAGTTCCAGCTCGCCGCCGTGGTCTCCATGTGCATCGTGATGCTGGTCTGCATGACCGAGTCCACAGCCGACATGCTGGCCCTCGGCAAGATCGTCGGCCGGCCCGCGGATGCCCGCACCATCGAGGGCGGCCTGCGCGCCGACGCCCTCGGCAGCGCGCTCAGCCCGGTCTTCAACGGCTTCATGTGCAGCGCCTTCGCCCAGAACATCGGCCTGGTCGCGATGACCAAGGTGCGCAGCCGCTTCGTGGTCGCCACCGGCGGTCTGATCCTGATCGCCCTGGGCCTGTGTCCGGTGGCCGCCTCCGTCATCGCCCTCGTACCGCTCCCGGTCCTGGGCGGCGCCGGCATCGTCCTCTTCGGCTCGGTGGCCGCCAGCGGCATCCAGACCCTGGCCGGCGCGGCCATGGAGCGGGGCGAGAACGCCCTGATCGTCGCCGCCTCCCTGGGCGTCGGCCTGATCCCGATCGCCGCCCCGGGCTTCTACCACGCCTTCCCCGACGACCTCCTGGTCGTCCTCGACTCCGGCATCAGCACCGGCTGCATCGCCGCCATCACCCTCAACCTCGCCTTCAACCACTTCCGCCGCACCCCGCTCCCGCTCCCAGAGCCGGTACTGCACCACTGAGGCGGCGGCGTTCAGCAGCCCACCGCCCGCAGGCCCGGTCCCGTCGATAACGGGGCCGGGTCGGCGGCCGTGGGGGCCGGGTCGGACCAGAGGTCCGGCGGGACGCAACGGACCCGGCGACCCTGGGCGTCGAGTTCCTGGGCCGAGGACTTGCGGATGTACAGGGAGACCGCGCAGTCCGCGATGCGCAGCGACGGCAGCCGCCGGGTCAGCTCCGCCGTGTAGCGGGACAGGTCCTCCACCGTCCGCAGCCGGGCGCTGAGGAAGAGGTTCCAGGGCCCGGTGGTGGACATGCAGGCCCGGGTCTCGCGCAGGCCCGCGGCCGTGGCCGCGCACTCCGCCACGTCGTACTCGGCCACCTCCGCCCACACCGTCGCCGAGACCGGCCACCCCGAGTGCACGTGCGCCAGCGAACAGCTGAAGCGCAGGCAGCCACCGGCCTCCAGGCGCCCCAGCCGCCGCCGTACGGTCGACTCGCTCATGGCGCACTCCCGCGCCAGCGCGGCCACGCTCAGCCGGGCGTCCCGGGCCAGCGCCAGCACCAGCGGCCGGTCCTCCGCCGTCAGCGCGGTGGCCGGTGGCACCACCGGATGGTGCGCGTACTGCGGCCGCCGGTCGGTCAGTTGAGCGGTCTGCGCCGGGCTCAGTTGGTCCAGCCGCCAGCGGTTCGGCGAGTGGTGCACCGTGGTCACCATCGAGGACCGGGTCGCCACCACCCCGGGGATCAGCTGCACGCGGTACGAGAGGTAGCGGTACAGGGCCGGCAGGTCCGGCACCGCCACGAACAACAGCAGGTCCCGGCCGCCGGTGGCGTGCTCGATCCGCAGTGTGTGCGCGTCCCCCGTCAACTCCCGGCCCACCGCCGGCGAGCTGCCCGCGGTGCAGGTCACCTCCACCCAGGCCATGCAGGGCGCATCCGCTCCGGTGCGCAGCCCCAGCCCCGAGGTCCAGGCGTCCCCGGCCGCGGTCAGCCGCTCCCAGCGGCGGGCCAGGGTGTCGGGTCGGGCGCCGAGGACCGGCGCCAGCCGCTCCCAGCTGGCCCGCGGGGCGAGTTGGAGTGCGTGGACGAGCGCCCGGTCCATGTCGTCCATGGTGGAAACGGCTGAATTCATACCTTCCCCTGGTGGTTCTCCCGGCGACACGCCGGGGGGCCGGTGCGACATCCGATGATCTCCCTTGGGTGCATCCACCTCACCACGGGGGTAGTTGTGTGCATCTTCCGTACATCGGGGGAGGAAGCGTGAGCTCGTCCGGCTCGGGCGTGCGCGCCACCGTGCCCGCCGAACTGTCCAGCCTCATCGGCCGGGAGCGGGAACTGGCCACCACGACGGCGCTGCTCGCCACCGAGCGTCTGGTCACTCTGACCGGACCGGCCGGGATCGGCAAGACGCGGATCGCGGTCCGCGCGGTCCGGGCGCTGCGCGAGGCGGACCGGGCCGGCGGGCGGGAGGTGGTCTGGGCCGATCTGGCCGGTCTGCCGGAGGCGCACTGGGCACCGCTCGAAGGCGAGCTCCTCGAACGACTGGCCGGGCGGCCGGTGTTGCTGGTGCTGGACGGCTGCGAGCAACTGGGCGAGGTGTGCGGCGGTCTGGTCGCCGAACTGCTGGTCCGGCTGCCGGGGCTGAGCGTGCTCGCCACCTCCCAGCGCCGCCTGGGCGTACCGGGCGAGGCCGCGCTGACCGTACCGCCGCTGGCCGTGCCGCCCCAGGAGCCGGCCACCGCCGCCGGTCCGGCGGGCAGTTGGCAGGAGGTGCTGGCGCCGGCCGGCCCCGCCGCCCCGGACCCCGCTTCCCGGCGTGACCGGTCCGCGGGGCCCGCGGACCGGCGCCCGGCCGGCTTCCCGGCGGCGACCCCGTACGCGGCCGTCCGGCTGATGGTCGAACGGGCCCGCGGCGCCGACCCGTTCTTCGAGATCACCGGGCGCAACGCCGAACCGGTCGCACGGCTGTGCCAGGCCCTCGACGGCATCCCCGGCGCGCTGGAGCTGGCCGCCGGCCGGCTCCACCAGTACGCCCCCGACCAGGCGCTGCGCCGCCTGACGGCCGACCCGCTGACCTTCCTCGCCGGCGGCGCGGGCCGCGGCGCCCGGGCCGACGCCGAACGCAGCCACCGGCTCTGCTCACCGGCCGAACGCCTCCTGTGGGAACGCCTCTCGGTCTTCGCCGGCTCCTTCGACCGGGCGGCCGTCGAGGCGGTCTGCGGCTACGGCCGGCTCAGCGGCCGGGAAGCCGGGGAGGCGCTGCAACGGCTCGCCCCCGGCCTGCTGTCGGACGCCGGTCCCGGCCGCTACCGGCTGCCGCTGTCCGTACGGGCGCACGCCGCGCGGCTGTTGCACGCCCGGGGCGAGCGGGCCGAGGCCGCCCGCCGGCACCACGACTGGTACCGGGCGCTGGCCGAGCGGGCGGACCGGCTGTGGCGCGGCGGCAGCCAGCGCGCGGCCCGCGAGCTGGCCCTGCGCGAACTGCCGGACCTGCGGGCCGCGATGAACCCGCTGGCCGGGCCCGGGCCCGGCGCGGCCCTGCAGACCGCCGTCTCGCTGTGGTTCCTGTGGGTGGCCTGCGGCCTGCCGGCCGAGGGCCGCCGGCACCTGGAGCGGGCGCTGGCGGTGCACCCGGCCCCCCGGCCGGCCCGGGCGCTCTGGCTGACCTCCTGGATCGTGGCCCTGCTCGGCGAGTGCGACGGGGCCGACCCGCTGCTGGTGGAGGCCTGGACCGCCGCCGTCCAGGAGGGCGAGGACACCTGCCTGGCGTACCTGGCCCACACCCGCGGCACGGTCGCGCTGTGGGAGCTGCGCCCGCGCGATGCGGTACGGGAGTTCGAGGAGGCCCTGGAACTCCTGCCACCGGAGCCGGAGTTCGGTCCCGGCCGGGCCCCGCTGCTGGCCTCCCACACGCTGGCGCTGTCCGATGCCGACCCCTTCGCGGTGCCCGTGGAGGACGGCCCGCCGGGCGGCGGCGGAGACCTGTGGGCCCGTTCCTGGACCGGCTTCGCGCACGCCCGGGTGTGGCGGCTGGAGGCGCGGGGGGAGCCGGCCCGGGCGGAGCTGCTGAAGGTGCTGGAGATCCAGCTGTCCCTCGGGGACCTGCTCGGCCAGGCCGCGGCGGCGGAACTGCTGGCCGCCCTCGAAGCCGACCTGGGGCGGCACGCGACCGCGGCCCGGCTGCTGGGCGCGGTGGACCGGATCCGCGCCGCCTTCCTCACCGACGAGCGGGCCCGGGCCCACTGGGCCCGGGCCCGGGTACCCGCCGAGACGGTGCTGCGCGCCCGGCTGACCGGAGCGGTCTTCACCCGGACGTACGCGGCCGGGGGACGGGCGGGGCTGCGGGCGGTGCTGGCCGGTCTGCCGCCGGGGTGAGCGGCGGCCGGTGAGCCCGGGGGCTCGGGTGCCGTGAGCGGAGGGGCCGTCGTGGGGTGACGGATGGGGCCGTCGTATACGAGGGCCCCTCCGCCGGCGCGGGGGCCGGGTCAGGAGACGGGGCTGAGGTACATGCCCGAGGCGTCCTTGCCGGCGGTGTTGCGGCAGGTGTAGTTGCCGGTCGGCTGCGCGTACACCAGGGCCAGGCAGCGGCCCGCGGAGAGCTGGCCGAAGTAGTTCGGGTGCATCGACTCCTGGATCTGGCCCTGGGTCTCGCTGCTGTCCACCCAGCGGGCCCACTCGCTGGTGGTCGCCGAGGCGGGCTGGCTCGCGCTCACCAGCTTGCTGGAGCGGGCGCAGACCTCGTGGCCCTGGAGCATGTCGCGCAGGTCCATGAACTGCGCGCCCTTGGCGGCCGCGACGCCCTTGAGGCGGTTCGCGATCTGCGGGACGAGCGAGTCGCGGGCCCAGTCGGAGTCCCGGTTCCAGAACGGACAGCCGCCGGTGTTGACCCTGCTCCAGCCGCTCTCGGAGTACCGGTTCTCGGCCGCCCGGGGGATCGGGGACGGGTAGGACTGGAGCACGATGCGGTAGGCGGAGGAGGAGTAGCCGGCCGTGGACATCACGGCGCGGATCTCGTCGATGGCCTTGCCGACCTTGGCCATCGCCCCGTCGATCTTGGAGTCGACCACGCCCTGCTGGTCGTCGTAGCAGTACGAGTACCAGACGATGTAGTCGGTGGCGCAGGTGGTGATGATGTCGGCGAAGCCGAGGTCGTTGCCGCCGACGGAGAGGGCGATGACCTTGACGTCGTTGGCGGCGGCGACGGACGCGAGCTGGTCGGCCTGGGGGGCCTCGCCCTTGTAGGAGACGCCGCCGTTGGAGGAGCGGAAGACGTTGTCCGTGACGGCCCCCGAGCAGGCCAGGTTGATCAGCGCGGTGGTGGTGCCGGTGGCGCTCTTGACCTCCGAGGAGTCCGAGCGGTGGCAGCCGTTGGCGGCAGTGGCGCCGTAGACCTTGCTCGGGTCGTAGGTACTGCCGCTGACCCAGCCGCGGTCGGTGCCGTCGCGGCTGCCGCTGTTGGTCAGGCTGTTGCCCTTCCAGCGGCCGGCCTCGCCGGAGATGTAGCTGTCACCCATGGCGACGATGGCGGTCGGGCCGTTGCCGGGGCTGGCGGCGGCGCCGGTGGTGCCGGCGGCCAGCAGCGAGCCGACGAGCAGCGGGAGGGCGAAAGCGGCGGCGGCGAGCCGCTTCCGGGCGGTGGGGGGCGTGCTGACGGTGCGGGATCCGATCATCGCGGAACTCCTGCGGTCGGCTGCGCCCGGTTGCCGTCGACGAAAAAGTGACAACTCGGGCGCATGGCTGGGGAGGTGGGGGTCTGACCGCCGGCCGGTGGCAACGGAAAGGTGCCACGCCGCGAATTGTTACCGCTAGGTAGCCGCGGATTTCGTTTTGGTAACGACCGACCGGTCGTTCGGTGGCGTATACCAATGCCCGAAGGTGGCTTGATCGCCGGGGTTACCGCCGGGAACCTTTGGGCCCGGAGGGTGACCTGGAGGGATGGGCCACGGTGCCCTACCGGACGGTAGGCCTCCGACGAATTGGCGCCCCACCTGGGGCGGAACGTACCGACGTGACGAATGGGGCCCCTGTGGCGCCCACTCGAGCCCGGCTCCAGGGCCGCTCGGCGTCCGCTGGGGGCCCGGACACCCCGGCGGGCCGTCGCCGCGGGGGTGCCCGGGCGGTGCAAACGCCGCTGCCCCCGGCGTCGGAGGACACCGGGGGCAGC
>NZ_JBFBGK010000043.1:0-62307 GCF_040684615.1 Streptomyces sp. NPDC089919 | reverse complement strand
CCCGTCGCGCGCCGCGCCCCGGCGCGCGACGGGGCTGGTATTGCCGTGGTCATGCAGCTCACCCCCCGCCCCACCGCCCGCCCGCGGGCCGCCGCCCGGCGGCTGCGCGGCGCCCTGCTCGCCACCGCCTCGCTCGGCCTCGTCGCGGCCGTCCTGCCGCCGCCGCCCGCCCTGGGCATCGGCGACCCGCTCTTCCCGACCCTGGGCAACCCGGGCTACGACGTCCTCGCCTACGACCTGTCCTTCCGGTACACGGCCAACGACAAGCCGCTGGAGGCCACCACCGTCATCCGGGCCCGCGCCACCGAGGCCCTGGAGCGGATCAACCTGGACTTCACCCACGGCACGGTCCGCTCCGCCGAGATCGACGGGCTGCCCGCGGGCGTCGCCACCGCCGGCGAGGACCTGGTGCTCACCCCGGCCCACCCGGTCGCCGCACAGAGCGTCCTGAAGATCACCGTCCGTCACACCAGCGACCCGCGCGGCGCCGCCGACGGCGGCTGGGTGACCACCGAGGACGGGCTGGCCATGGCCAACCAGGCCGACGCCGGGCACACCGTCTTCCCCTGCAACGACCACCCCTCCGACAAGGCGATGTTCACCATCCGGGTCACCGCCCCCGCCGGGGTCACGGTCGTCGCCAACGGCATCCCCCAGGGCGTCCGCCGCCGGGCCGCCGGCTCCCCGGTCACCTGGACCTACACGAGCCTGCACCCGATGGCCACCGAGCTGGCCCAGGTCTCCATCGGCCGTTCGACGGTCCTGCACCGCGAGGGGCCGCACGGGCTGCCGGTGCGCGACGTGGTCAACGAGGCCGACAAGGCGGTGCTGGAGCGCTGGCTCAGGAAGACCCCCGCCCAGCTGGCCTGGATGGAGGAGCGGGTCGGCCGCTACCCCTTCGAGAACTACGGCGTCCTGATCGCCCGCGCCAAGACCGGCTTCGAGCTGGAGACCCAGACCCTCTCCCTCTTCGAGCGGTCCCTCTTCACCAGCCCCGCCTACCCCGAGTGGTACGTGGAGGCCGTCATGGTCCACGAGCTGGCCCACCAGTGGTTCGGCGACAGCGTCACCCCCCGCACCTGGTCCGACCTGTGGCTCAACGAGGGCCACGCCACCTGGTACGAGGCCCTGTACGCCGACGGCCTGGGCAAGTACTCCCTGGAGCGGCGGATGCGCGAGGCGTACGAGCGCTCCGACCAGTGGCGGGCCGCCGGCGGCCCGCCGGCCGCCCCCAAGCCCGCCGCCCCCGGCCAGAAGATCGGGCTCTTCCGGCCCGTGGTGTACGACGGCTCGGCGCTGGTCCTGTACGCCCTGCGCCAGGAGATCGGTACGGCCGCCTTCGAGCGGGTCGAGCGCCGCTGGGTGGCCGAGCACCGGGACGCCACCGCCGGCACCGCCGACTTCACGGCCCTGGCCTCCGCCGAGGCCGGCCGGGACCTGACCGGCTTCTTCCAGGCCTGGCTGTACGGTGCGAAGACCCCCGCCATGCCCGGTCACCCGGGCTGGAAGGCGGCGAAAAGCGTGTGACGCCCCCCGGCGGGCATGTCACTATCGACAGGTCGGCCCGGCCGCCGGGAATCATCCCGGCAGGTCACGCGTTCTAGCCGACGCAGACCGCATCACATCGACGTAAGGATCCAATGACCTCCTCTTCGTACCCTTCCCAGGACGCGCAGGACGCGCGGAGCTTCAGCGAGAGCCTTCGGGCCGATGCCCTGATGGAAGAGGACGTCGCCTGGAGCCACGAGATCGACGGAGAGCGGGACGGCGAGCAGTTCGACCGCTCCGAGCGCGCGGCCCTGCGCCGTGTCGTGGGCCTCTCCACCGAGCTCGAAGACGTCACCGAGGTCGAGTACCGGCAGCTGCGACTCGAGCGGGTCGTGCTGGTCGGCGTCTGGACCACGGGGACGCTCAAGGACGCGGAGAACTCCCTCGCGGAGCTCGCCGCACTGGCCGAGACGGCCGGAGCCCTGGTCCTGGACGGCGTCTACCAGCGCCGCGACAAGCCGGACCCGGCCACCTTCATCGGCTCGGGCAAGGCCCGGGAGCTGCGCGACATCGTCGTCGAGACCGGCGCCGACACCGTCGTCTGCGACGGCGAGCTCAGCCCCGGCCAGCTCATCGCCCTCGAGGACGTCGTCAAGGTCAAGGTGGTCGACCGGACCGCCCTGATCCTCGACATCTTCGCCCAGCACGCCAAGTCCCGAGAGGGCAAGGCGCAGGTCGCGCTCGCGCAGATGCAGTACATGCTGCCGCGGCTGCGCGGCTGGGGTCAGTCGCTGTCCCGCCAGATGGGTGGCGGCGGCGGTGGCGGCATGGCCACCCGAGGCCCCGGTGAGACCAAGATCGAGACCGACCGGCGCCGGATCCGCGAGAAGATGGCGAAGATGCGCCGGGAGATCGCGGAGATGAAGACCGGCCGCGACATCAAGCGGCAGGAGCGCCGGCGCAACAAGGTGCCCTCCGTCGCGATCGCCGGCTACACCAACGCCGGCAAGTCCTCGCTGCTCAACCGCCTCACCGGCGCGGGCGTGCTGGTGGAGAACGCCCTGTTCGCCACCCTCGACCCGACGGTGCGCCGGGCCGAGACGCCCAGCGGCCGGGTCTACACCCTGGCCGACACGGTCGGCTTCGTCCGGCACCTGCCCCACCACCTCGTCGAGGCGTTCCGCTCCACGATGGAGGAGGTCGGCGACTCCGACCTCATCCTGCACGTGGTCGACGGTTCGCACCCGGCGCCGGAGGAGCAGCTGGCGGCGGTCCGCGAGGTGATCCGCGAGGTCGGCGCGGTGAACGTGCCCGAGATCGTGGTGATCAACAAGGCGGACGCGGCGGACCCCCTGGTCCTCCAGCGGCTGATGCGCATCGAGCGGCACTCCATCGCCGTCTCGGCCCGCAGCGGGATGGGCATCGAGGAACTCCTCGCGCTCATCGACGCCGAGCTGCCCCGCCCGCAGGTCGAGATCGAGGCCCTGGTGCCCTACACCCGCGGCGGCCTGGTCGCCCGGACGCACGCCGAAGGCGAGATGATCTCCGAGGAGCACACCCCGGACGGCACCCTCCTCAAGGCGCGGGTCCACGCCGAGCTGGCCGCGGACCTGGCACCGTACGTCCCGGTCGCGCGCTGACCGACGGCGCGGCGTCCCGGACCGGCGGTCCGGGACGCGCCCCAGGACCGACGAAGGCCCGCACCTCCTCGTGAGGTGCGGGCCTTTGTGCGTCCGGGTCCGCTACTTGGCGAACTTCCCGCTCACTGCGGCGTAGATGTTCTTCGCCTCGGTGCCGAGCCGGGGACCGGCCAGCCAGCCGGCCGTCACCGGGCCGATGGAGGTGTTGGACACCAGCGCCGGCCGCCCGTCACGTCCGGCGGCCACCCAGCCGCCGCCCGAGGAGCCGCCGGTCATGGTGCAGCCGATCCGGTACATCACCGGGGCGTCCTGTGCGATCGACAGCCGGCCCGGCCGGTCGGCGCACCGGAAGGCCCGCTGCCCGTCGTACGGCGGCGCGGCCGGGTAGCCGGTGGCGGTGATCTGCGCGATCTTCGGCACCGCGGGGGCGTTGAACTCCACCGGCAGTGCCGAGCCGACGGTCTCCTCCAGCGAGGCGCCCGAGCCCTTCTCCGGGGTCACGTGCAGCACCGCGAAGTCGTACGGGGCGCCCGCCCCGCCGGTCGGGCCGCCGCCGGCGATCCACTGGTCGGAGGTCTGCGCCCAGTCGCTCCACCACACGCCGTACGGGGCCACCTCGTCGCGGCTCGCGCCCTTGAGGGCGGCCGCCGACTTCCCCGCGTCGTTGTACGAGGGCACGAAGGCGATGTTGCGGTACCAGCCGCCCTTCTTGCCGGCGTGCACGCAGTGCCCGGCCGTCCAGACCAGGTTGGACTTGCCCGGGTGCGCGGGGTCCTCGACCACCGTCGCCGAGCAGACCATCGAGCCCTCGGGGCCGTCGAAGAAGACCTTGCCGGCCTCCGGGACGCTCTGGTGGTACGGGGCCGCCACCGACCGGGCGCGCACCGGCGCCGGGGTCGGGTCCGTCACGCCCTGGTCCTTGCCGAGGTCGGGGTCGGCCACCGGACGGTCGGGCTGCTTGGCGCGGCCCATCCGGTCCGGGTCCCACAGGTCCTCGATGATCGGGTTGACGAAGTCCTGGGCCTCCCGCAGCCACTGGTCGCGGTCCCAGTTCTTCCAGGCCCCGCCCTTCCACTTGTCGAGGTCGAAGCCGTGCTCCTTGAGCTTCTTCTTGAGGTCGTCCGGGATCTTGATCCCGGCAGGGCCACCGGCCGGGTCGCTCGCGGCCACGGTGGGCTTGTCGGCGGCCTCGTCGGAGCCGGGGCCGCAGGCGGCCGTCAGCGCGAGGGCCGCGCACAGCCCGGTGGCCGCGAGGATCCGGGATCCGCGACGGGAGCGTCGCCCGCTCGGGGCGGCGGAGGCCGGTCGGATCGGTCGCATGTGTGTGTCCCCCTGGTGCTTCGAGGCGTGGAGTGCAACCCCCCACTATGCCGCTGCGGTTGGGGACGCCCCGCCCCGGGTCCGCGGTTCCGGCCGACGGGCCTCCGCTTGAGCCCGGTCCGCCAAGGATCTTCCGCGGCACCCGTGATCCCGCGCGGTCCCCGTCGTTGGTACGTACGGGGGAACACTCCGCCCTGCCCCCGAGGCGGCGGACCGAGCTGCGCACGACCCCGGGGCGCAGCACACCGATGCGGGAGGACCGACAGCCGTGGCCGTGACCGAGCAGGCCCCCGGCGCAGCGCGCACCGCCCCGGGGCAGGGCGCCGAGGCGATCCTGCGCCGCCAGTCCCTGCGGGAGTCCGCCGCCCGGACCTACGCCCGCTCCCTGCCGATCGTGCCGGTCCGGGCCCGGGGGCTGACCATCGAGGGCGCCGACGGCCGCCGCTACCTCGACTGCCTCTCCGGAGCCGGCACCCTGGCCCTCGGCCACAACCACCCCGTCGTCCTCGAAGCCGTCCGCGCCGTCCTCGACTCCGGTGCCCCGCTGCACGTCCTGGACCTCGCCACCCCCGTCAAGGACGCCTTCACCACCGAGCTCTTCGCCTGCCTGCCGCCGGAGTTGGCCGCCGACGCCCGGGTGCAGTTCTGCGGACCGGCCGGCACCGACGCCGTGGAGGCCGCGCTCAAGCTGGTGCGCACCGCCACCGGCCGGGACGGCCTGCTCTCCTTCACCGGCGCCTACCACGGCATGACCGCCGGGGCGTTGGAGGCCTCCGGGGGCGCCGGCCGGGTGCGGGTGACCCGGCTGCCCTACCCGTCGGACTACCGCTGCCCCTTCGGCGAGGGCGGCGGGCGGGGGGCCGAACTGGCCGCCCGCTGGACGGAGTACCTGCTCGACGACCCGCGCGGCGGGGTCCCGGCCCCGGCCGGGATGATCCTCGAACCGGTCCAGGGCGAGGGCGGGGTCAATCCGGCGCCGGACGCCTGGCTGCGCCGGATGCGGGAGATCACTGCGGCCCGCGGCATCCCGCTGATCGCCGACGAGGTGCAGACCGGGGTCGGCCGCACCGGCGCCTTCTGGGGCGTGGACCACGCCGGGGTCGTGCCCGACGTGATGGTCCTCTCCAAGGCCATCGGCGGCAGCCTGCCGCTGGCCGTCGTGGTCTACCGGGCCGGGCTGGACGTCTGGCCCCCCGGCGCGCACGCCGGCACCTTCCGCGGCAACCAGCTCGCCATGGCCGCCGGTACCGCCACCCTCGCGTACGTCCGGCAGAACCGTCTCGCCGAGCGCGCGGCCGTCCTCGGCGAGCGGATCCTCGCCGCCCTGCGCTCCCTCGCCGGGCAGCACCCCTGCATCGGCGACGTCCGCGGCCGCGGCCTCATGACCGGCATCGAGCTGGTCGACCCGGAGGCCGCGCCGGTCCCCGGGCAGCCCGCGCCGCCCGACCCCGCCCTGGCCCTCGACGTCCGCCGGGAGTGCCTGCGGCGCGGCCTGATCGTCGAGCTGGGCGGCCGGCACCACAGCGTCCTGCGGCTGCTGCCCCCGCTCACCCTCACCGACGAACAGGCCACCGCCGTCCTCGACCGGCTCGCCGACGCCGTCGCCGCGGCGGCCCGCACCCGGTCCCGCACCGGCACCGCGGAGGACCGGACCCCTCTTCCCAGACCGTCAAGGAAGCACCCGTGAACCCTGGTTCCGCACCCGAACCGCCCGAAGGCCGGCCGCAGCCGCCCTTCCCGCACCAGCAGCCCGCCCAGGCCGCGGCCCCCGCAGTGCCCCGCCAGAAGGACGGCGTGCCCCGCTTGCGGGACCCCGCCGCCGAGCCGGCCGGCCCCGGGGCCCTGCCGGACCTGCTCGACCACCGGGACCCGGCCGTCGCCGCCGAGGCCGCCGCCGTGGAGAACCTGCTGCGCTGCTGGGCCCGGGAGACCGCGCTGCCCCGCCCCGACGGCCCCCTGCTGCGGATCCCGCTGCCCGCCTCCGGCGCCGCGCTGCTGGCCCCCGTACGCCACTGGTCGCCGGCCGGTTGGCACCGCTTCGCCCCGGCCCGGCTGGAGGGCGCCCCGCCCGGCGCCCCCGCCCTCGACGCGGTCACCCTCGCCGGACTGCTGGTCCGCGAGGGCGGCGGCCGGGGCGGCGCCGACCTGGTCGGCCGGGTCGCCGACTCGGTCCGCCGCACCACCGCCATCCTCACCGAGCGGCGCGAGCGGCCCGGTCCGCCCGCCGGCGCCGACCCCTTCCTCGACGCCGAGCAGGCGCTGCTCCTGGGCCACCCCCTGCACCCCACGCCCAAGAGCCGGGAAGGCCTCACCGAGGCCGAGGCGCGCCGCTACTCGCCCGAGCTGCACGGCGCCTTCCCGCTGCACTGGATGGCCGTCGACCGGCGCGTCCTGGCCACCGACTCCGGCTGGACCGAGGGCGGCCGGCCGCTGCCCGCCGAGCGGCTGCTGGCCCGGCTCGCCCCCGGACTCCCGCTGCCCGAGAGCACCGCCCCGCTGCCGCTGCACCCCTGGCAGGCCCGGGAGCTGCACCACCGGCCCGCCGTCCAGGCCCTCCTCGAAGCCGGACTGCTGCACGACCTCGGGCCGCACGGCGCGCCCTGGCACCCCACCTCCTCCGTCCGCACCGTCCACCGCCCCGGCGCCCCGGCGATGCTCAAGCTCTCCCTCGGCCTGCCCATCACCAACTCCCGCCGGGAGAACCTCCGCAAGGAACTGCACCGGGGGCTGGAGGTGCACCGGCTGCTGCGGGCCGGCCTCGGCAAGGAATGGGCCGCCCGGCACCCCGGCTTCGACATCGTCCGCGACCCGGCCTGGGTGGCCGTGGACGGCCCCGACGGGGAACCGGTACCCGGCCTCGACGCGGTCCTGCGGCACAACCCCTTCGGCCCCGACGACGACCCGGTCTGCCTCGCCTCGCTCACCTCGCCCCGGCCCTGGCCCGGTCGGCCGGTCATGACCTCCCGGCTCGCCGAGACCGTCACCCGGCTCGCGGCCCGCACCGGCCGGCCCCGCCCCGCCGTCGCCGCCGAGTGGTTCCTGCGCTACCTCGACCAGGTGGTCCGGCCCGTCCTCGCCCTCGACGAACTGGCCGGCATCGCGCTGGAGGCCCACCAGCAGAACACCCTCGTCCTGCTCTCCCCGGACGGCTGGCCGATCGGCGGCCGGTACCGCGACAACCAGGGCTACTACTTCCGCGAGTCGCACCGCGAGGAGCTGGACCGGCGGCTGCCCGGCATCGGCACCCGCAGCGACACCTTCGTGTCCGACGCCGTCACCGACGAGCGGTTCGCCTACTACCTCGGCATCAACAACGTCCTCGGCCTGATCGGCGCCTTCGGCTCGCAGCGGCTGGCCGACGAGCGGGTGCTGCTCGCCGCCTTCCGCCGCTTCCTCGTCCACAACTCCCGGCTCGGCCCGCTCCCCGCCCTGCTGCTGGACTCGCCGACCCTGCGCTGCAAGGCCAACCTGCTCACCCGCCTCAAGGGGCTGGACGAGCTGGTCGGCCCGGTGGACACGCAGTCCGTGTACGTCACCGTCCCCAACCCCCTCCACGACCCCAGCTGAAGCGGAGCACACCACCCATGCCGCACACGGACACCGGATCCGGCACCCACGCCACTGGCCTCGACGCGGACCCGCGCCCCGCCCCGGGCCCCGAGGACACCCTCGAACTGCGGATCCCGGCCGGCTTCCCGGGCCGCCCCGCGCCCGCGGCGGCACCCGGCTCCTACGGCCCGGGCGACCCGGCCGGCCGGCTGCTGGCCCGGCTCGCCGAGGCCGACCTGCTGGACTCGCCGGCCGAGTGGGGCCCGGTCAGCACCCCGGCCGGCCCCTTCCGGCTGGTCCCGGTCCGTCCCGAGCAGGACCTCGACCTCATCGCCCGCTGGATGAACGACCCGGTCACCGCCGCCTTCTGGGAGCTGGCCGGGCCGCCCGAGGTGACCATGGCCCACCTGCGCGCCCAGCTCGACGGCGACGGCCGCAGCATCCCCTGCCTCGGGCTGCTCGACGGCACCCCGATGAGCTACTGGGAGGTCTACCGGGCCGACCTCGACCCGATCGCCCGGCACTACCCGGCCCGCCCCCACGACACCGGTCTGCACCTGCTCATCGGGGAGGCCGCCGACCGGGGCCGGGGGATCGGCACCCAGCTCCTGCGGGCCGTCTCCGACCTGGTGCTCGACCACCGGCCCCGGTGCGCCCGGGTGGTCGCCGAGCCCGCCCTGGCCAACACCCCCTCCGTGGCCGCCTTCCTCGGCTCCGGCTTCCGCTACTGCGCCGAGCTGGACCTGCCCGGCAAGCGGGCCGCGCTGATGATCCGGGAGCGGGCGCTGCGCACCCTGCTGTGAACGGCCACCGTCCGGTCCCGCCGTCCGATCCCGCCGTCCCGAGGAGCCCCGTGCCGCACCAGCCCACGCGCCGTGAACCGGCCGCTCCCGCCGCGCCCGGCCGGAGCTGGCCGCCGCCGCACTGCCCGCCGGAGCTCAACCCGGCCGTCTGGGAGACGGTGAGCCGCCGGCTGCTGGCCAAGATGCTCGGCGAGTTCGCCTACGAGGGGCTGCTGGAGCCGCGGCCGGCCCGGGGCACGGACGCCTGGACCCTGCCGCTGGACGAGGGCGGCGGGACCCTCGGGCTGCGGGCCCGGCGGGGCGCGTACGGGGGCTGGCGGGTGGACCCGGGCTCGGTGACGCACACCCCCGCCGCCCCGGGGGCCGCCCCGGTCCCCTTCGGCGATCCCTTCCGCTTCGTGGTCCTCGCCCGGGGACTGCTGGGCCTGGACGGCGGCACCCTCGGACACCTGATCAAGGAGCTGTCCGCGACCCTGTCCGCCGACGCCCGGCTGGAGCACACCGCCCTGACCGCCGACGTCCTCGCCGGGCTGGACCACGCCTCCCTCGAAGGGCACCAGAGCGGCCACCCCTGGCTGGTCCTCAACAAGGGCCGGCTCGGCTTCTCCGGCTCCGACGCGGCGGCCTGGGCCCCCGAGGCGCGGGTGCACCGGCGGCTGCCCTGGCTGGCCGCCCACACCTCGCTGGCCGACTACCGGGGGACCGCGGAGCTGGCGGACCCCGGCCGGCTCTACGCCCGCGAGCTGGACCCGGCCACCCGCGCCGCCTTCGACCGGGAGCTGCGCGAGCGGGGGCTGGACCCGGCCGCCTACCTCTACCTGCCCGTCCACCCCTGGCAGTGGGACGAGGTGGTGCTGCCGCTGTACGCCCCCTGGCTGGCGGCCGGAACGCTGGTACCGCTGCCCGCCGATCCCGACGTACGCCTGCCGCAGCAGTCGGTGCGTACCTTCCTCAACGTCAGCCGCCCCGAGCGGCACTCCGTCAAGCTGCCGGTCTCGGTCTTCAACACGCTGGTCTGGCGGGGCCTGTCCGCCGAGCGCATCCGCGCCGCCCCCGCCGTCACGTCCTGGCTGCACGCGCTGCGCGACGCGGACCCCTTCCTGCGCGAGGAGTGCCGGGTGGTGCTGCTGGGCGAGGTCGCCTCCGTGACCGTCGGGCACCCGGTGTACGAAGGCCTGCCCGAGGTCCCGTACCAGTACCGGGAACTGCTCGGCGCGCTCTGGCGGGAGCCGCTGACCGGCCGGCTCGCACCCGGCGAGCGGGCCCGCACGCTGGCCGCCCTGCTGGGTACCGACCCGCGCGGCCGGGCCTTCACCGCCGAGCTGGTGGCCCGCTCGGGGCTGACCCCCCGGGTCTGGCTGGGGCACCTCTTCGGCGCGCTGCTGCCCCCGCTGCTGCACTTCCTCTACCGCTACGGCACGGTCTTCTCGCCGCACGGGGAGAACGCCGTCGTGGTCTTCGACGAGCACGACGTGCCGGTCCGGCTGGCGATCAAGGACTTCGCCGACGAGGTCGCCTTGAGCGCGGAGCCGGTGCCCGAGCGGGAGCCCGTGCCCCCCGAGGCGGCCGCGGTGCTGCACCGCGAACCGGCCGGATTCCTGCCGCAGTTCCTGCACTCGGGGCTGTTCGTCGGGGTGTTCCGCTACCTCTCGGCCCTGTGCGAGGACCGGCTGGAGGTCCCCGAAGAGGAGTTCTGGTCGCTCGTACGGGCGGAGATCCTGCGCTACCAGGAGCGCTTCCCCGAGCTCAAGGAGCGCTTCGCCCTCTTCGACCTGCTCACCCCGCGGATCGAGCGGCTGTGCCTGAACCGGAACCGGCTGCACGCCGACGGGTACCGGGACCGGCAGCAGCGTCCGCGGGCCGTCGTGCACGGCAGCGTGCCCAACCCGCTGCACCGGCCGTGACCCGGTGTCCGCGGGGCCGCGTAGGGTTGTCGGTGCTATGACGAAGCCCTCCCTCCCCGACCTGCTGCACGCCGCCGTCTCCGCCGTCGGCGGTACCGAGCGGCCCGGCCAGGCGGCCATGGCCGAAGCCGTCGCCGAAGCCATCGACGAGCAGTCGCACCGCCTCATCCAGGCCGGCACCGGCACCGGCAAATCCCTCGGCTACCTGGTGCCCGCGCTGGCCCACGGCGAGCGCGTGGTGGTGGCCACGGCCACCCTGGCGCTCCAGCGGCAGCTGGTCGAGCGCGACCTGCCGCGGACGGTCGACGCGCTGCACCCGCTGCTGCGCCGCCGCCCGCAGTTCGCCATGCTCAAGGGCCGCTCCAACTACCTCTGCCTGCACCGGCTGCACGAGGGCGCGCCGCAGGACGAGGAAGAGGGCCTGTTCGACCAGTTCGAGGCGGCGGCCCCGACCAGCAAGCTCGGCAAGGACCTCCTGCGGATGCGGGACTGGGCCGACGAGACGGAGACCGGCGACCGGGACGACCTCACCCCGGGCGTCTCCGACAAGGCCTGGGCCCAGGTCTCGGTCTCCTCCCGGGAGTGCCTGGGCGCCACCAAGTGCGCGTACGGCGCGGAGTGCTTCGCCGAGGCGGCCCGGGAGCGGGCCAAGCTCGCCGACGTGGTGGTCACCAATCACGCCCTGCTGGCCATCGACGCCATCGAGGGCGCGCCGGTGCTGCCGCAGCACGAGGTCCTGATCGTCGACGAGGCCCACGAGCTGGTCTCCCGGGTCACCGGGGTGGCCACCGGCGAGCTCACCCCCGGCCAGGTCAACCGGGCCGTGAAGCGGGCCGCCAAGCTGGTCAACGAGAAGACCGCGGACTCCCTGCAGACGGCCTCCGAGTCCTTCGAGCGGATCATGGAGCTGGCGCTGCCCGGCCGGCTGGAGGAGATCCCCGAGGACCTGGGGTACGCCCTGCTCTCGCTGCGGGACGCGGCGCGCAACGTCATCTCGGCGCTCGGCGCCACCCGCGACAAGTCCGTCCAGGACGAGGACGCGGTCCGCAAGCAGGCGCTGGCCTCCGTGGAGAACATCCACGACGTGGCGGAGCGGATCACCAACGGCTCCGAGTGGGACGTGGTCTGGTACGAGCGGCACGACCGCTTCGGCGCCACGCTCCGGGTGGCCCCGATGTCGGTCTCCGGTCTGCTGCGCGAGAAGCTGTTCGCCGAGCGGTCGGTGGTCCTGACCTCGGCCACCCTCAAGCTGGGCGGCGACTTCAACGGCGTGGGCGCTTCGCTGGGCCTGTCGCCGGAGGGCGTCACCGGCGAGGAGGTGCCGGTCTGGAAGGGCCTGGACGTCGGCTCCCCCTTCGACTACCCGAAGCAGGGCATCCTCTACGTCGCCAAGCACCTGGCCACGCCCGGCCGGGAGGGCACCCGCGGCGACATGATGGACGAACTGGCGGAGCTGATCGGGGCGGCCGGCGGGCGCACGCTGGGGCTGTTCTCCTCGATGCGGGCGGCCCAGGCCGCGGCGGAGGAGCTGCGCACCCGGCTGGACAACCCGATCCTGCTCCAGGGCGAGGAGACCCTGGGCGAGCTGATCAAGTCCTTCGCCGGGGACCCGAGGACCTGCCTCTTCGGGACGCTGTCGCTGTGGCAGGGCGTGGACGTGCCGGGGCCGAGCTGCCAGCTGGTGGTGATGGACCGGATTCCGTTCCCGCGGCCGGACGACCCGCTGATGAGCGCCCGGCAGAAGGCCGTGGAGGAGGGCGGCGGCAACGGCTTCATGGCGGTGGCGGCGACCCATGCGGCGCTGCTGATGGCGCAGGGCGCGGGCCGGCTGGTGCGGGCCACCGGGGACCGCGGGGTGGTGGCGGTGCTGGACCCGCGGCTGGCGACCGCCCGGTACGGCAGCTTCCTGCGGGCCTCGCTGCCGGACTTCTGGTACACCACGGACCGCAATCAGGTGCGCAAGTCGCTCGCGGCCATCGACGCGGCGGCCGTGGCGGACGGCGGCTGAGCCGTCGGCGGCCGGCCCGGAAGCGGGCACGGCAGGACCCCGGGACCGGCGCAGTGGTACCCGGGGTCCGATTCAGGGAGGGCGGGCGAGGGCCCGCCGCGGCGGGTCAGACCCGCCGCAGGACCGCGACGACCTTGCCGAGGATGGTCGCCTCGTCACCGGGGATGGGCTGGTAGGCGGCGTTGTGCGGGAGCAGCCAGACATGGCCGTCCTCGCGCTTGAAGCGCTTGACCGTGGCCTCGCCGTCGAGCATGGCGGCGACGATGTCGCCGTTCTCCGCGACGGGCTGGCGGCGGACCGTGACCCAGTCGCCGTCGCAGATCGCGGCCTCGATCATGGAGTCGCCGACGACCTTGAGGACGAAGAGCTCGCCGTCGCCCACGAGCTGGCGGGGCAGCGGGAAGACGTCCTCGACGGACTCCTCGGCGAGGATCGGGCCGCCGGCCGCGATCCGGCCGACCAGGGGGACGTACGACGCGGCGGGCTTGCCGGTGGTGTCCGTGGGCTGCGAGCTGGGCTGGTCCGAGCCGCGGACCTCGTACGCCCGGGGGCGGTGCGGGTCGCGGCGCAGGAAGCCCTTGCGCTCCAGGGCCATCAGCTGGTGGGCCACCGAGGAGGTGCTGGACAGACCGACGGCCTGGCCGATCTCCCGCATCGACGGTGGGTAGCCCCGGCGCTGCACCGAGTCGCGGATGACTTCGATGACCCGGCGCTGCCGGTCCGTGAGGCCCGAGCTGTCGGCTCGGATGCCGGGAGGGCGCCCGGGCAGCGAGCGCGCGGGGCGCATCGAGTCCGAGTCCGGGGTCATGGCTGCGTCGTTCATGGCGTGCACCGGCTCGAGTCGGCTCTGGGAGCGGGTCTGGGCAGTGATGGTGGCACTGTCTGCGGTGGTGGTCACGTCGGCCCCTCTCGAAATGTGCTTGCTCTCCCTGGCTGGACAACGGTAGTAGCTTTCGAAAGGTTGCGCCAAACACACGTTCGAGTGAAAAATCGCAGATGACCGGACGTGATCACATGAAGAGGTGTATGGACGATCAGTGCACCGAACGCGGGTTCGGTGCCGAAACCGTTCATTACGGTACCCTTCGCGGTCGGATCGCCGCCGTCCGGGGCCCTCGCCCCAGTGTGGCACCGGCCACCCCGGAATCCGGGGACCGGCCCGCCCCCTAGTAGGCTGCTGAGCTGCCGCGGGGCCCTTCCCGCCTGGCCGGATCCTTTCGACGACGCGCGACACGCCAGGTGTCGGAATCCGTCGAAACCCAAGATCTAGTGGTTGGATTGGCGCGGCCACCCAGAAGTTGTGGTCCTCGGTCTGCCGGGGCGCCCGACATCGCATATGCTGGTGGCTGCTTCGAGAGCCCCGGCGGTCTTCCGCCCGGTTGTGCTCCGAGGCGGATCAGTCGTGCCGAGAGGGAGGGATGGGAAGCCGTGCACTGCCCCTTCTGCAGGCATCCCGACAGCCGCGTCGTCGACAGTCGCACCACGGACGACGGGACGTCGATCCGCAGACGCCGGCAGTGCCCGGACTGCTCCCGCCGTTTCACCACGGTGGAGACCGCGTCACTGATGGTGATCAAGCGCAGCGGTGTGACGGAGCCCTTCTCGCGGTCGAAGGTGATCTCCGGCGTGCGCAAGGCCTGCCAGGGACGCCCGGTCACCGAGGACGCCCTCGCCAAGCTCGGCCAGCGGGTCGAGGAGGCGCTGCGCGCCACCGGCAGTGCCGAGCTGACCACCCACGACGTGGGCCTGGCCATACTCGGCCCGCTCCAGGAACTCGACCTGGTCGCCTACCTGCGCTTCGCGTCGGTCTACCGCGCCTTCGACACCCTCGAGGACTTCGAGGCCGCCATCGCCGAACTGCGCGACCGGCGTCCTCCGCAGGACGAGTGCGAGCCCGCCGGGACCGGTACGGTCCCGCTGCCCGCCTCCGCCACCGGCTGACCGGCCGGCTGCCCCGCAGCCGGCCGCCTGGTGAAGAGAACAACACAGACCTGTCCGCGGCGCGGTCCGCCGCGGGCGACCAGCTACATCAGACACAACCGTGCCACGGAATTTCGCGGGCACTTTAGGGCGTTTCGCCCGTATATGGGAGGCAGCGGCATGACAGAGACGGCGAGCGGTCCGGCACGTGGTTCCCGCACGAAGGGCGCCAAGCCGGCCGGCAAGGGCCAGGGCCTGCGCATCGAGCGGATCCACACCACGCCGGGCGTGCACCCGTACGACGAGGTGTCCTGGGAGCGCCGTGACGTCGTCATGACCAACTGGCGCGACGGCTCGATCAACTTCGAGCAGCGCGGCGTCGAGTTCCCCGACTTCTGGTCGGTGAACGCGGTCAACATCGTCACCAGCAAGTACTTCCGCGGCGCCGTCGGCACCCCGCAGCGCGAGACCGGCCTGAAGCAGCTCATCGACCGCATCGTGAAGACGTACACGAAGGCCGGCGAGGAGCACGGCTACTTCGCGTCGCCCGCGGACACCGAGATCTTCGAGCACGAGCTCACCTACGCCCTGCTGCACCAGATCTTCAGCTTCAACTCGCCGGTGTGGTTCAACGTCGGCACGCCCCAGCCGCAGCAGGTCTCCGCCTGCTTCATCCTGGCCGTCGACGACTCCATGGAGTCGATCCTCGACTGGTACAAGGAAGAGGGCATGATCTTCAAGGGCGGCTCCGGCGCCGGCCTGAACCTCTCCCGCATCCGCTCCTCCAAGGAGCTCCTCTCCTCCGGCGGCAACGCCTCCGGCCCGGTCTCCTTCATGCGCGGCGCCGACGCGTCCGCCGGCACCATCAAGTCGGGCGGCGCCACCCGCCGCGCCGCCAAGATGGTCGTCCTGGACGTGGACCACCCGGACGTCGAGGACTTCATCGACACCAAGGTGAAGGAGGAGGAGAAGATCCGCGCCCTGCGCGACGCGGGCTTCGACATGGACCTGGGCGGCGACGACATCACGTCCGTCCAGTACCAGAACGCCAACAACTCGGTCCGCGTGAACGACGAGTTCATGACCGCCGTGGAGAACGGCACCGAGTTCGCCCTGCGCGCCCGCATGACCGGCGAGGTCATCGAGAAGGTCGACGCCAAGGCGCTGTTCCGCAAGCTGGCCGCGGCCGCGTGGGCCTGTGCCGACCCGGGCATCCAGTACGACGGCGTCATCAACCAGTGGCACACCTGCCCCGAGTCCGGCCGCATCACCGCGTCGAACCCGTGCAGCGAGTACATGCACCTGGACAACACGTCCTGCAACCTCGCCTCGCTGAACCTCATGAAGTTCCTCAAGGACGACGGCAAGGGCAACCAGTCCTTCGAGGTCGAGCGCTTCGCCCAGGTCGTCGAGCTGGTCATCACCGCGATGGACATCTCGATCTGCTTCGCGGACTTCCCGACCCAGAAGATCGGCGAGAACACCCGCGCCTTCCGCCAGCTGGGCATCGGCTACGCCAACCTCGGCGCCCTGCTGATGGCCACCGGCCACGCGTACGACTCGGACGGCGGCCGCACCCTCGCCGCCTCCATCACCTCGCTGATGACCGGCACCGCCTACAAGCGCTCCGCCGAGCTGGCCGGCGTCGTCGGCCCGTACGACGGCTACGCCCGCAACGCCGAGCCGCACCAGCGCGTCATGAAGCAGCACGCCGACGCCAACGCCGTCGCCCCGCGCACCGACGACCTGGACACCCCGGTCTGGGCCGCGGCCACCGAGGCCTGGCAGGACGTCCTGCGGATCGGCGCCAAGAACGGCTTCCGCAACGCCCAGGCGTCCGTCCTCGCGCCGACCGGCACCATCGGTCTCGCGATGTCCTGCGACACCACCGGTGTCGAGCCGGACCTGGCCCTGGTCAAGTTCAAGAAGCTCGTCGGCGGCGGCTCGATGCAGATCGTCAACGGCACCGTCCCGCAGGCCCTGCGCCGCCTGGGTTACCAGGAGGAGCAGATCGAGGCGATCGTCGCCCACATCGGCGAGCACGGCAACGTGGTCGACGCCCCCGGCCTGAAGACCGAGCACTACGAGGTCTTCGACTGCGCGATGGGCGAGCGCTCCATCTCCCCGATGGGCCACGTCCGCATGATGGCCGCGATCCAGCCCTGGATCTCGGGCGCCATCTCCAAGACGGTCAACATGCCGGAGACGGCGACCGTCGAGGAGGTCGAGGAGATCTACTTCGAGGCCTGGAAGCTCGGCGTCAAGGCCCTCGCGATCTACCGCGACAACTGCAAGGTCGGCCAGCCCCTCTCGGCCAAGAAGAAGGACGACGAGAAGGCCGAGATCACCGCCAAGGCCGAGGAGACGGTCCGCGCGGCGGTCGAGAAGATCGTCGAGTACCGTCCGGTCCGCAAGCGCCTGCCCAAGGGCCGCCCGGGCATCACCACCTCCTTCACGGTCGGTGGCGCCGAGGGCTACATGACGGCCAACTCCTACCCGGACGACGGCCTCGGCGAGGTCTTCCTCAAGATGTCCAAGCAGGGCTCGACCCTCGCGGGCATGATGGACGCCTTCTCCATCGCCGTCTCGGTCGGCCTCCAGTACGGCGTGCCGCTGGAGACCTACGTCTCGAAGTTCACCAACATGCGCTTCGAGCCGGCCGGTATGACGGACGACCCGGACGTGCGGATGGCGCAGTCGATCGTCGACTACATCTTCCGCCGCGTGGCGCTCGACTTCCTGCCCTTCGAGACCCGCTCGGCCCTCGGCATCCACTCCGCCGAGGAGCGTCAGCGCCACCTCGACACCGGCTCGTACGAGCCGCTCGAGGAGGAGATCGACACCGAGGCGCTGGCCCAGTCCGCCCCGCTGGCGGCCGTCCCGGCCCCCAAGCCGGTGACCGAGGCGCACACCAACGCGGAGCTGGTCGAGATGCAGCTCGGCGTCAGCGCCGACGCCCCGCTGTGCTTCTCCTGCGGCACGAAGATGCAGCGCGCCGGCTCCTGCTACATCTGCGAGGGCTGCGGCTCCACCAGCGGCTGCAGCTGATGCCGCGGGCCTAGCCCGCACCCGCACCCGAAGGGGACCGGCCACCGGCCGGTCCCCTTCGGCGTACCCGGCGGGGCGTGGGTGATGATGGGCACTCGCGCGGACCGACGGGGGTTGTCATGTGGAGCGGGGCGGAGCTGGATCTCGGGGCCTACCTCGAGCGGATCGGGTACGCCGGGCAACCGAGGCCGGACGCCCGGACGTTGCGGGAGGTGCACCGGGCCCACGTGCGGGCCATCCCCTTCGAGAACCTGGACGTCGCGCTCGGGCAGCAGATCGAGCTGGACATCAAGAGCGTCGAGGACAAGCTGGTCCGGTCCCGCCGGGGCGGCTACTGCTACGAGCACAGCACCCTGCTGGCCGCCGCGCTGGAGCGGATCGGCTTCGCGGTGGGGGCGCGCGGGGCGCGCAACCGCACCCGGGGCGACGCCCTCACCCCCGTCACGCACGCCGTCCTGGTCGTGGCCGCGGACGGCCGGGAGTGGCTGGCCGACGCGGGCTTCGGCCACCAGACGCCGCTGGAGCCGATCGACCTGGCCGCCGAGGGGGAGGTCCGGCAGGGCCCCTGGACCTACGCGGTCGGCCGGGAGGCCGACGGCCTGCGCGTCCTGCGGATGCGCCGCGAGGACGGCTGGCGGGACCTGTACGCCTTCGCGCCCCAGCCCGTGTACCCGGTCGACTTCCTCGTGATGAACCACTGGAGCGGCAGCCACCCGCGCTCGCACTTCGTGGGCCAGGTCGTCGCCCAGCGGGCCGACGCGGAGGTCCGGTCCGCCTTGGTGCGGGACCAACTGACGCGGCTGCGGCCGGACGGCGGGACCGAGCGGCGCACCGTCGCGGGCGACGAGGTGATCGGGCTGCTCGCAGAGGAGTTCGGGATCGAGCTGCCCGGGGCGGGCGCCGCGAAACTCGTGGCGACGTACTGTGCCGGAGACCGAACGGCGGACCGTTGATCCCCGTACCATGGCGCGGTGCTGGTCAAGTGGATTCGCTGCACGGTGGTGGACCGCCGGGGGTTCGAGCGCGGGCAGCGGAAGTGGGCGGGACTGCCGGGTGAACCGGGCTTCCGGGGGCAGGGCGGGGGGTGGAGCCGCAGCCGTCCGGGGGTCGCGCACGTCTTCGCGTTCTGGGAGAGCCGGTCGTTCTACGACTCCTTCATGGCCCGCTCCCACGACCGGCTCGCGGCCGCCCAGCACGGCACGTACAAGCACTCCAAGGTCACGCTCTTCGACCACCGCTTCGACGTGAAGACCGGCTTCGAGCCGCGCTTCACCGACGCCGACGTGCTGCGGGTCGCCCACTGCAAGGTGCGCGAGGGCCGCCTCGAACACTTCTCCCTGATGCAGGAGAAGGTGTGGAACCCGGCCATGGCGGGCTCCCCGGGCATGCTGCGCGGAGTCTTCGGCGAGGCGCCGGGGCGGGAGTTCCTGATCCTCTCCATGTGGCGGTCGGCCGCCGAGCACGGGAAGTACCGCGAGGAGCGCGTGGAGCGCCTTTCGCTGCGCGCCCAGCTCGAGGCCGACCTCCAGGGGCTGACCGGGGACGTCGTCGACCTGGAACCGGCCTGGACGGTCTGAGACGCGCGCCCGTGGCGCCGCTCAAACGGCCGCCCGCCGTTCTAGGGTCGTGGAATGGTACGACCGCACCGCATCGTCCTGCTCCGGCACGGTGAGTCGGAGGGCAACGCCGACGACACCGTCTACGAGCGCGAGCCCGACCACGCCCTGCGCCTGACGCCCACCGGGCTGACCCAGGCGGAGGCCGCCGGGGAGCAGTTGCGCGCCCTCTTCGGGGAGGAGGGCGTCAGCGCGTACGTCTCGCCGTACCGCCGGACCCTGGAGACCTTCCGGGCGCTGCGCCTGGACCCGCGCCGGGTCCGGGCCCGGGAGGAGCCGCGGCTGCGCGAGCAGGACTGGGGCAACTGGCAGGACCGCGAGGACGTCAAGCGGCAGAAGGCCTACCGGGACGCCTACGGGCACTTCTTCTACCGGTTCGCCCAGGGGGAGTCCGGGGCGGACGTCTACGACCGGGTGGGCGCCTTCCTGGAGAGCCTGTACCGCAGCTTCGAGGCCCCCGACCACCCGCCGAACGTCCTGCTGGTGACCCACGGGCTGACGATGCGGCTGTTCTGCATGCGCTGGTTCCACTGGTCGGTCGCCGAGTTCGAGTGCCTGTCCAACCCGGAGAACGGCTCGTTCCGGACGCTCGTCCTGGGCTCGGACGGGCGCTATCGGCTGGATCGGCCCTTCGAGCGGTGGACCACACCGGAGTCTTTCGACCTGGGCGGCTAGAGTTGGACGGGATGACCCCTGACTCCTCTCCCGACCGGCGCTTCGCACGCGCCCTGGCCAGCCTGCGCGGGCTGGCGGTGGGTGACGCACTGGGCTCCCAGTTCTTCGTCCCCGCGAACTACCCCCTGCTCAAGCGGCGCGAGCTGCCCGAAGGCCCCTGGCAGTGGACCGACGACACCGAGATGGCCTGCTCGGTCCTCGCGGTGCTGGCCGGCCACGGACGGATCGACCAGGACGCCCTGGCCGGTTCGTTCGCCGCCCACCACGACTTCGACCGGGGGTACGGGCCGGCCGTCAACCGCATGCTGCGGCTGATCCGCGAGGGCGGGGACTGGCGGGAGCTGGCGGCCCAGCTCTTCAACGGCCAGGGCTCCTGGGGCAACGGCGCCGCGATGCGGATCGCGCCGCTGGGCGCCTGGTACGCCGACGACCCCGAGCAGGCCACCCACCAGGCGGAGATCTCCGCGTACACCACCCACCAGCACCGCGAGGCCGTGGTCGGCGCGATGGCGGTGGCCGCGGCGGCCGCGCTGGCCGCCGATCCGGCCGGTCCGCCGACCCCGGCGGCGCTGCTGGACGGGGTGATCGCGCTGGTGCCGCGCAGTGCGGTGGGCGCCGGGCTGCGGCGGGCCCGGGACATGCTCGACTACGGCGACGCGACGACCGTGGCGGCCGTGCTGGGCTGCGGGCGGCGGACCAGCGCGCACGACACCGTGCCCTTCGCACTGTGGTCGGCGGCCCGCTCGCTGGGCGACTTCGAGCGGGCGTTCTGGACCACCGCGGGCGTGGGTGGGGACGTGGACACCACCTGCGCGATCGTGGGCGGGGTGCTCGGCGGGCGGGGTGCGCAGGCCGTGCCGGCGCTGTGGCGGGAACGGACCGAGGAATTGCCGGACTGGCTGCCCGGAACGGCGGTCTGAGCCACCTCGAACGGGTCCTCGGGTTTGCCGTTCGCAGGTGTGATGATCCCTGGGGTCTGGCGGCCTGGTCTCCTTAGTCTTTCGGGCGCCTGATCCGAGCTTCGGTGTGTGCTGACGTGAAGGCGACTGGGCGGAATCGGCGGAATGAACGATTCTGCTCGATTCCGTGCGGACCACTCCGTGAGAGGGGGGCCGCCCGGGGTGTCGCGGGGGGTGCCGGGCGGCGTAACCTTGCTGGCGCCATGCCGTACGAAGCACCCACCCACACCGTCGAGCGCTCCCTCCGCGCCACCACCGGCGCCAAGATCATCGCCGGGGTCGACGAGGTCGGACGAGGGGCCTGGGCCGGTCCGGTCACCGTCTGCGCGGCGGTCACGGGACTGCGCCGGGCACCCGAAGGCCTGACCGACTCCAAACTCCTCACCCCCAAGCGCCGCGACGCGCTCGCGCTGGTGCTGGAGGACTGGGTGACCGCCTACGCCCTCGGCGAGGCGTCCCCCGAGGAGATCGACGAGCTGGGCATGACGGCCGCGCTCCGGCTGGCCGCGGTCCGCGCCCTCGACGGGCTGCCGGTCCGGCCCGACGCGGTGATCCTCGACGGCAAGCACGACTACCTCGGCGCGCCCTGGCGGGTCCGGACGGTGATCAAGGGCGACCAGTCCTGCATCGCCGTGGCCGCCGCCTCGGTCATCGCCAAGGTCCGGCGCGACCGCATGATGGCCGAACTGGGCCCCGGTACCGAGGACTTCGCCTTCGGCGCCAACGCCGGCTATCCCTCGCCGGTGCACCGGGCGGCGCTGGAGGAGCGCGGACCGACCCCCTACCACCGGCTTTCCTGGTCCTACCTCGACGCGCTGCCCCGCTGGCGGCACTTGAAGAAGGTCCGGAAGTCCGAAGAAGCCATCCAACTGGAAAACGGAGGCCAACTCGGCTTCGATTTCTGATCGCACGCACGTACCACCATCCGGTATGACTCGTACCGGTGTTTGATAGACATCTACTCATGCCTCCTGAGGAGCCTCAGATTCACGAGAGTGCCCAGGGTCCCGCGATGACCCCGGCCCCGAGCCGTACCGCGCAGACCCCCCGCCCCGTACCTGGTCCGCGTCCCGCCGCCGTCCCGCGGCCCGGCCGCCCCGGCCCGCGGCCCGCGCCGCCGGCCCAGCGCACCCCGCAGCCGGCCCCGGCCGGCCCCGCCACCACCCCCTCCGTCTCCTCGCAGGTGCCGCAGGTCCAGCTGATCCCGGCCTCGGCCGAGGGCGCCCTGGACGCCGCCGACGAGGCCGTGGACCTGCTGCTCGACACCGGCCGCGCGCCGGGCGACGTGCTGGTCCTGACCACGGGCGAGGTACACCCGTGGGCCGCCCACGAGCTGTCCTTCGGCGAGACGTCCTACTGGGCGCAGCACGACGCCGGGGACGACGTCTTCTACGCGGACGCGGCCCAGGCCGGGCGCGCCGCCGGCCGTCCGGTCGTGGTCTTCGCGGCCAACGGCGGATCGCCGGAGACCGCTGCCGCCGCGCTGCCGCTGGCGCTCGGCCGGGCCGGCGCCCTGCTGATCGTGTGCGGGGACCCGAAGCAGTTCGACGCCGTGCTGGGCGCGGGCGTCTGACGCCCTGTGGTCCCGCCGCGCGAGCGGCGGGACCGCCCGGTTCCGGGGCCGGCGGGCCCGCTCCGGGCGGCGCCGCGCGGCTCAGCGCGCGGCGGTACGGCGCAGCGGCTCGATCGCGCCGCCGCCGGTGCGCAGCGTGCGCAGGCCGGCGTCCGGGACCGCCTCCTCCAGGCGCAGCGGGCGGGAACCCGCACTGGGGTGCCGGCCGCCCCGGCCCTCGCCCAGGACCTGCCAGCCGCCGCGGGTGAGGGTGATGTACGCGCCGCAGCGCAGGCCGTGCAGGGTGCAGGCGTCGCGCAGCCCCCACATCCAGGCCCCGTCCTCGTCCGTCCAGCGTTCGTCGCCCTCGCGGCAGAAGAGCAGGACGGCGGTGCGCACCGGGGTCCTTCGGCGCAGGTCGTGCGGGATGACCCGGCGCAGCGCCGACAGCAGCGCGTTGCGGTAGTCCCAGCCGTCCGCGGAGGCGGTCCGCTGCACGAACGACGCGCTCGCGACCAGGCGTTCCTCCGGACCGAGGACGGCGATCACGGCGGTGGCCGGCGCCGGGCTGTGCCGGGCGTACAGGCCGCCGACCACCTCGCGGGGATTGCCCAGCAGCGGGATCCCCGCCGCGGCCCACTCGGCGGGCTCCAGAACGCGGCCGTGACGACTGGCGCCGCCCGCGGAGACGGGTATCGGCGTGGCGGCGGACGGAGCGAATCCGAAGGTCATGGTCCTCCCTTCGGCTGGCGCCCGCGGACGGGCACGGGTAGGTGCTGGCACACCGCGGCACAGCCCAAAGAGAGGGCCGACGGGCCATTGCGGGAGCGCTCCAATTCTTGCGTGGCCCGTCTGTGCGCGGCAACGAGCAATTGGCGTCACCGACCGGATTTGGCTGGTATGCCGTTCATATCCTTGCCCCGTCCCGCCCCTACTGACGCATTGCCTTACTGCTGGACCGCCAGGACCAGCGGATATACCCCTTCCGCACCGGCCCGGCGGAGCAGCCGGGCGGCCACTGCCAGCGTCCAGCCGCTTTCCGAGCGGTCGTCGACCAGGAGGACCGGACCGCCGGCCGCGGCGACCGCCTGCGCCAGCTCCGGCGGTACGACGAGCGACTGCTGGAGGGCCCGGACCCGCTGGGCGCTGTTGGAGGAGGGCAGCCCGAACTCGGGCGCCTCGCCGGTGTATTCGACCGTGCCCAGCAGGGGCATCCGGCCGATCTCCGAGATCCGCGCGGCGAGCGAACCGATCAGCTGGGGCCGGGTCCTCGATGCCATCGCCACCACGCCGGCCGGGCGCGCCGGCGCCTGCGGCCCGCCGGCGGCCCAACCGCCGGGCCCGCGCGCCCAGTCGGCCAGCACGCTCACCACCGCCTGCGCGACGTCGTCCGGAACCGGCTGGTCGGGTGCCTGCGGGGCCAGCATCGGACGCAGCCGGTTGCCCCAGCCGATGTCCGAGAGCCGGCCCAGCGCCCGCCCGGTGGCGGCCAGTTCGCCCGCCGGGATGCGGCCCTTGAGCTCCACGCCCACCGCGGGCAGCCCGGTCGGCCACATCTTGCGCGGCTCCAGCTCGACGCCGGGGCGGCTGAGCTCCCCGCGCGCCGTGTCCAGGGCCGCCTCGGAGACGTCCGCGGTGTAGCGGGCGCCGGCGCAGTTGTCGCAGCGGCCGCAGGGCGCGGCCTCCTCGTCATCCAGCTGGAGGCGCAGGAACTCCATCCGGCAGCCCGTGCCCGCCGCGTAGTCGCGCATCGCCTGCTGCTCCGCGGCCCGCTGGCGGGCCACCCAGGCGTACCGCTCCGCGTCGTACGTCCAGGGCTGGCCGGTGGCGGTCCAGCCGCCCTTGACGCGGTGCACCGCGCCGTCCACGTCGAGGACCTTGAGCATGGTCTCCAGGCGGGTGCGCCGCAGGTCGACCAGCGGCTCCAGGGCGGGCAGCGACAGCGGCCGGCCCGCCTGGGCCAGCACGTCCAGCGTGCGGCGGACCAGCTCCTCCGGCGGGAAGGCCACCGAGGCGAAGTACTGCCAGATCGCCTCGTCGTCCTTGCCCGGCATCAGCAGCACCTCGGCGTGCTCCACCCCGCGGCCGGCGCGGCCCACCTGCTGGTAGTAGGCGATGGGGGAGGAGGGCGAGCCCAGGTGGACCACGAAGCCCAGGTCGGGCTTGTCGAAGCCCATGCCGAGGGCGGAGGTGGCCACCAGCGCCTTGACCCGGTTGGCCAGCAGGTCCTCCTCGGCCTGGACGCGGTCGGCGTTCTCCGTGCGGCCGGTGTACGAGGCCACCGGGTGGCCGCGGTGCCGGAGGTAGGCCGTCACCTCCTCGGCCGCCGCCACCGTCAGGGTGTAGACGATGCCGGAGCCCGGCAGCTCGTCCAGATGGTCGGCCAGCCAGGCCAGCCGGTGGGCGTTGTCCGGCAGCCGCAGCACGCCCAGGCTCAGGCTCTCCCGGTCCAGCGGCCCGCGCAGCACCAGCGCGTCCGTCCCCGCGCCGGTGCCCAGCTGCTCGGCCACGTCGGCGGTGACGCGGGCGTTGGCCGTGGCGGTGGTGGCCAGCACCGGGACGCCCGGCGGGAGGTCGGCGAGCATGGTGCGCAGCCGGCGGTAGTCGGGGCGGAAGTCGTGGCCCCAGTCGGAGATGCAGTGCGCCTCGTCGACCACCAGCAGGCCGGTGGCGGCGGCGAGCTTGGGCAGCACCTGGTCCCGGAACTCCGGGTTGTTCAACCGCTCCGGGCTGACCAGCAGGACGTCCACCTCGCCGGCCGCGACCTCGGCCTGGATCGTCTCCCACTCCTCCGGGTTCGAGGAGTTGATCGTGCGCGCGTGGATGCCCGCGCGCGCGGCCGCCTCGACCTGGTTGCGCATCAGCGCGAGCAGCGGGGAGACGATCACCGTGGGCCCGCTGCCGCTCGCGCGCAGGAGGGAGGTGGCCACGAAGTAGACCGCGGACTTGCCCCATCCCGTGCGCTGCACGACCAGGGCCCGGCGGCGCTCGGCGACCAGCGCCTCGATCGCCCGCCACTGGTCCTCGCGCAGCCGGGCGGTGCCGGTGGGATCACCGACGAGGCGGGCGAGGACGGAGTCGGCGGCGGACCTCAGGTCAGGGTTCATGCCCCCCATGCAACCCGATGGCACCGACAGAGGGCGAATGGCCCGGCGCGGCCTGTGGACAAAGTTATCCACAGGGGTCGCGGAGATCGTCGGGTTCGCGAGAACGTCGGGGCATGACGAACTCGTCCGGCAGCCCCGGTCCCCGTTCCCACCAGCAGATCACCCTGCGCAGCCCGGCCGAACTGGCCGACGCGCTGCCCTACATGCTCGGCTACCACCCCGACGACTCGATCGTGATGGTCGCGGTGCACGGCAGCGGGGGCCGCTTCGGCGGCCGGCTGCGCGTCGGCATCCCACCCGCACCCGAGGAATGGGAGGAATTGGCCGGGCAGCTCGCCGAAACCCTCGTGCGGTGCTCCGAGCGGCGCTCGGGCCGGCCGGACGGCATCGTCGTCTACCTCTGCCAGGACCCGCCGGCGGGCGGGCCGCCGGGCCCGGTGATGCGCCGGCTCCGGCCGCTCGCCCAGCAGTTGCGGGTGGCCTGCGGGGCGCTGGACGTGCCGGTCCTGGAGGCGCTGTGCCTCTCCGGCGGCCGGTACCACAGCTACTGCTGCCCCGACGCCCGCTGCTGCCCGCCCGAGGGCACGCCCCTGGCCATGCCGGGGAGCTCGGTGATGGCCGCGGCGGCCACCTATGCCGGGCTCCGGGTGCGGGGCTCGCTCAAGGCGCTGGAGGCCCCGCTGACGCCGGTCACCGGTCCGGCGGCCGACGCGCAGGTCCTGGCCCTGGACCGGGCCGCGGCGGCGCTGGTGCCGCGGATCCTGGAGGGCACCTCGCGGGCCCAGGTGGCCGGCGAGACCCTGGCCCTGGCGCGCGGGGTGATGCGGCGGCTGGCCCGGGCCACGCCCGAGGACGGCGGCCCCAGCTCCGACGCGTGGGACGACGCCCTGCTCAGCGACACCGAGGCGGCGACCCTGATCCTCGGACTGCAGGACCGCGAGACCCGGGACGTGGCGGCCGAGTGGATGGAGGGGGCCGAGGCGGGCCCCGCCCTGAGACTGTGGCGGGCGCTCTCGCGCCGGTGCGCGGGGGAGTACGCGGAGCACGCCGCGGCCCCGCTCACGCTGGCGGGCTGGGTCACCTGGTCGCTGGGCGACGAGCCGTACGCCCGGATCGCCTTCGGCCTGGCGCTGCGGGCCGACCCCGGCTACCGCTTCGCGCTCCTGCTCCACCAGGCGTGCAACGAATCCCTCGACCCGGAGAACCTGCGGCGCTGCCTGCGGGAGGAGCGCCGCCGCCGGGAGCTGGCCGAGGCCCGGCGTCCTCTGAAGCGGCCGCCGGGGCTCGCGGCGGAGCCGGAGCCGGAGCGGCCGCCGGCCGCCGAAGCGGTACCCGTGACGGCGGGCGTGCTCGAACACCCCGCGGAGGGCTCCGCCGAGTCCGCGGCGGCGGAGGAGGCGGCGGCCGAGGCCTGGGCGGAGGCGCTGGCCGCCGTGGTGGGCGTGAACGACCCGGACGAGGGCGAGCCGTGGCCGGACTGGGGCGGGCCGGGGGCCGGCGGGTCCACCGGACGGGCGGCCTCGGCGTCTGCGGGTGGCGCAGAGGGCCCGGGCGGCGCGGTGCCGGGGGCGGGCCCGGCGGCCGGGGCGTCGCCCGGCGGCGTTCCGGGGCCCTGCGGCCCGGCGGCGGGACGCGGGGCGCGTCCGCGGGATCCGGGACGGCGCCCGCCGGGGAGTGCCGGGGGGCCGCGGGCGCCCCGCGTCGGCGTCCCGCCGCGACGGGGCGGCCCCAGGGGCACCACCACCTCCGGCCGGGGCGGGCTCCGGAGCGGTACCACGGCGCGGCCGGGCGGGCCGGGGGCGGGTGGGCCAGCCGGGGCGGGCGGACCCGGGAGGGATGCGGCGGGTGGCCGGAGCGGGGCCCGGGGCGGCGGGCCGGCCGGGCCCGGCGGGGCCCGGGGCGGGCGGCGGACCGGCAAGCGGGCCCCGGGGAGCGCGGAATGACCGGGCAGCAGGGCTGCCGGTGGCCCGTGACCCGGCCGCCCGCCGAGGCGTTCAGTTGTGTGGTGGAGGATGCCCTGCCGCCCCGCCGCCCAGCACGTCCTTCCGCAGCGCACCCGAGGCGACGCATGGCACACCCCGTTCCCCCCGCCCGCAGACCCCCGTCCTCACTGCCGCCGCCCGGTCCGCCGGGCCGGGGTCCGGGCGGCCCCGTCCGGCGGCCCGCCGACCTCCCGCCGGTGCACGCCGCGGTGATCTGCGTCGCCGCTCCCTGCCTGGCCATCTCGCCCGAGCACGGCCAGCTCACCGGCCGGGGCCTGGACGGCATCTACCGCGCCGGCCGCCGGCTGCTCTCCCGCTGCCTGCTGCGGGTGGCCGGCCGGGACCCGGTGGCGGTGCAGGGCCGCAGCCTCGGCGCGGACCGCGCCGGATTCACCGCCACCGTCCGCACCGGCGCCGAGCCCGGGCCCGATCCGGACGTCGGCGTCGACCGGGTGCGGCACGCCGACGGCACCGAGCGCATCACCCTGCGCAGCTTCTCCTCGCGCCGGCTGCGGCTGCCCGTGGAGATCTCCCTCGGCACCGACCTGGCCGACCTGGGAGCGGTCGCCGCCGGCCGGGCCGGACCGGACCTGCCCGCCGGGGTGCACGCCGGCGGCCTGCGCTGGAGCACCCCCGCCGCCCAGACGGTCACCACCGCCGAGCCGCCGCCCGACGACGCGCTCGCCTCCATGGGACTGCTCCGCTGGGAGCTGGACCTCGCGCCGGGCGAGACCCGCACGATCGAGTTGCGCACCGCCCAGGAGCGGATCCCGCGGCCCGCCGTCGGGCAGCCGGCCGGTCCGCTGGCCGCGGCCCGGGCGGAGGGCGACGACCCCCGGATCGAGGCCTTCTTCCGCACCAGCCTGGACGACCTGCGCGCCCTGCTGCTGCGGGACCCCGCCGAGCCGGCCGACGCGTTCGCGGCGGCCGGGGTGCCCTGGCGGTGCGGGCTCGCCCCGGCCGAGGCGCTGTGGGCGGCCCGGCTGGCCCTCCCGCTGGGCACCGGCCTGGCGGCGGCCACCCTGCGCACCCTCGCCCGTACCCAGGAATCCGGCAAGGGGTCGGGCGGCGGCCGGATCCCGGGCCCGCTGCGGGCCGCCGGGCACCGGCTGCCGGCCGGCTGCACGGGCACGGAAGCCACCCTTGCCTTCCCGGTCGTGCTCGCCGAGGCCCGGCGGTGGGGGCTGCCGGAGCAGGAGCTGGCCGGGCTGCTGCCGGCCGCCGAGCGGGCCCTGGGATGGCTGCGCCGGACGGCCGGGGAGGACGGCCTGCTCGCCGACCCGGTGCCCGGGCCCCGGCGCGTCGAGACCCAGGCCCACGCGCACCGCGCGGCGGTCCTCGGGGCCGACCTGCTGGCCGCCTGCAACCGCCCCGGGGCCGAGGAGTGGCGGGACTGGGCGGCCCGGCTCCGGGAGCGGTTCCGGGAGGCCTTCTGGATCGAGGGACCGGCCGGCGGCGCCCCCGCGGCGGCCGTCCACCCCGACGGACGTCCGCTGGCCCACCTCACCGGCGCGAGCGCCCACCTGCTCGACACCGGTCTGCTCGGCGGCGGCCGGCCGGCGCCCGGGCTGCTCGACAAGGTCCGCACCGAACAACTCGCCCGGCTGCTGGGCGCCCCCGCCATGGACTCCGGCTGGGGCCTGCGCAGCCTGGGCGCCAAGGAGGCGGGCCACAACCCCTTCGGGCACCACTCGGGAGCCGTCCGGGTGCACGAGAGCGCGCTCGCGGTCAGCGGGCTCCTCGCGGCCGGCTTCGAGAAGGAGGCCACCGGGCTGCTGCGGGGGCTGCTGGACGCGGCGGAGTTCTTCGGCCACCGCCTCCCCGAGATGTACGCCGCCCCGCAGCGCACGGCCGGCAGCGCGCCGCTGCCGCACCCGGCCGCCTGCCGGCCGGCCGCGGTGGCCGCGGCGGCCGGGATCCACCTCCTGACGGCGGTGGTCGGCATCCGTCCCGACGCGCCCGCCGGGACGGTCGCCCTGGACCCGGTCGGCACCGCCCCGCTGGGCGAGCTGCGGCTCGCCGGGCTGCGGGTGGCGGGGGAGCCCTTCGCCGTCCGCGCCAGCCGGCTGGGCCTGGGCATGGTGGAGGAGGCCGCCGATGCGCTGCAACTGGGTGGCTGAGCGGGCCGGGGCCGTGCTGCGGGGGGTGGCGGAGATCGCGAAAGGACTGTTTATCGTCAGGAAGACGACTATGATCGCCGCATGTCGCCCTACGACCCGTCGGCCTATCCGCCCTTCGCCGTCACCGTCGACCTGGTCGTGCTCACCGTGCGGCGCCACGCGCTCTGCGCGCTGGTCGTCCGCCGGGGTGAGCCGCCGTTCCAGGGACGCTGGGCGCTGCCCGGCGGCTTCGTCCGGGGCGACGAGGACCTGTCGGGCGCCGCGGCCCGGGAGCTGGCCGAGGAGACCGGCCTGTGCGCCCACGACCCGGCCGACCCGGGCAACGGCAAGGGCGCACACCTGGAACAGCTCGCCACCTACGGCGATCCCGGCCGCGACCCGCGGATGCGGGTGGTCAGCGTGGCCCATCTGGTCCTCGCCCCCGACCTGCCGGCCCCGCGGGCGGGCGGCGACGCCAACGGCGCCCGCTGGGCCCCGGTCGACGAACTCTTCGGGACCGAGGGCCCCTTCGGCCGGGAGGAGGGGCAGCTCGCCTTCGACCACGCCCGGATCCTCGCCGACGGCGTGGAGCGGGCCCGCTCCAAGATCGAGTACTCCTCGCTCGCCACCGCCTTCTGCCCGCCCGAGTTCACCGTCGGCGAGCTCCGCCGGGTGTACGAGGCGGTGTGGGGGGTGGCGCTGGATCCGCGCAACTTCCACCGCAAGGTGACCGGGACGCCCGGCTTCCTGGTGCCGGCCGGGGGCACCACCACTCGTCAGGGCGGCCGGCCCGCCCAGCTGTTCCGGGCGGGCGGCGCGACCCTGCTGAACCCGCCGATGCTGCGGCCGGAGGTCTGACCGCGGGGCCCGGCGCTGGGCCCGGGTGAGAGCGGTCCCGGGAACCGGCCTCCGCCCGCCGGGTGTTCCGATTCCGACACGAGCCTTACAACGCTAAAAATCGGACATATCGCGTTATCTTTCTGTGGTCACCACCCTGCCGCAGAGCGGTCTCACCTCCCGCGAGAGAAGCGATGCTCCAGGCCATCGGAATCACCAGTGCCCCCCGCAAGGACCTCCCGCCCGCCGTGGACGACCTCACCTTCGAGGCCCGGCCCGGCCATGTGACCGCCCTGCTCGGCGAGCCCGGCGCGGGCAAGACCACGGCCCTCCGGCTCATGCTGGAGCTCGAACCGGGCCGCGGCGTCACGTACTTCCGCGGCCGACCGCTGCACCGGATCCCGCATCCGGCCCGCGAGGTGGGCACCCTCCTCGGCGACCTGCCCGGCCATCCGTCGCGCACCGTCCGCGGCCAGCTGCGGATGCTGTGCGCCGCGGTCGGGGTACCGGCGAGCCGGGCGGACGCCATGCTCGAGGTGGTCGGCATCGCCGGCCTGCGCGACGAACGCCTCGGCTCGCTCTCGCTGGGCATGGACCGCCGGCTCGGGCTCGCCGCCGCCCTGCTCGCCGACCCCTGCGCCCTGCTGCTCGACGAGCCCGCCGCCGGACTCTCCCCGCGCGACCAGGCCTGGCTGCACGGCCTGCTGCGCGGACACGCCGCCCTGGGCGGGGCGGTGCTGTTCACCACCGCCGACGCCAAGGAGGCCGCCCGCTACGCCGACCGCGTGGTGACCCTCGACGGCGGCCGGCTGGTGGCCGACCAGGAGGCCGCGGAGTTCGCCCGGACCCGGCTGCGCCCCCGGGTGGCCGTGCGCACCCCGCACGCGGCCCGGCTGGCCGCGCTGCTGGGCCGGGAGGCCCGGGTCGCCCAGCGCTCGGTCGAGGTGGTCGAGGAGAGCGGCAGCCGGCTGTCGGTCTACGGCAGCAGCTGCGCGGAGGTCGGCGAGACCGCCTTCCGGCACGGCGTCCTGGTCCACCAGCTCGCCGACGAGACCGGCGACGGCGGCGCCCCCGCCGTGCCCCGGCCCGCCCCGGCCGGCGACGGCCCGGGCGCCGTGGTCCCGGCCCGGGGGCCCTCCGCCGTCCGCAAGGTCGGCGGCCCGCTGCGCCCCCTGCGCTACGAGCTGCGCCGCACCTTCGGCACCGGCACCACTCCGGTGGTGGCCGCCGCGGCGGTGGTGCTCTCCGCCCTGCTCACCCTGCTGCTGGCCCGCGGCGGCCCGGTGCCGCAGCCCCGGCTGCTGGCGGCCTGGCCCGGCTACCTGCCGCTGCCGCCGGCCGCGCTGGGGGCCGGCCTGCTCGGTGCGCTGGCCTTCGGGGAGGAGTACCGCTATCCCGCGCTCGCCGCCGACCGCGGCACCGTCCCGCGGCGGGCCGGCCTGCTGCTCGCCAAGCTGGCCGTCGCGGGGGTGCTGGCCCTGGTCATCGGAGGCCTGGCGGTGGTCGCCGACGCCGGCGCCCTGCGGCTGGTCTACGACACCGACCTGATCGACGCGCCGGCCGACTGGCTGTCGCCGGCGGCCAGTTGGGCCGGCCTGCTGATCGGCTGCGCCTGGGCGGGGGTCCTCGCCTCCGGCGTCTTCCGGGCGGCCACCGCCGGGGTGGCGGCCGTCCTCGCGGTCCCGGTGCTGGTCGTCCCGCTCGTGCGCAAGGTCCTGGCGGGGCACTCCGCCCATCCCACCGCGGGCATCTCGGCCCGGCTCCGCAGCCTGGCCTGGGCCCAGTGGCCCCCGGAGGCCGACCGCATCGTGCTGGGGGCCCTCCGGGTGATGGCCCAACCCGTCGGCACGGCACTGGTGTTGTCCCTGATGATCCTGATGTGTGCGTACGGGTTCACCGGGCTTCGCAACCGTGTGCGTTGGTGATCGTTAGTTGAGCCAACGCGACCGGTTCGCGGAGGACCGAACGTAACTCCCCACAAATGGCACGGTTCTTTACGATAAGGCGTCAATTGCGTAGGGGGCGCCGATCACCCTTTCGTGTGCTTTTCACCAAAGACCTCAAGGGTCGCCGGGGCCACGCCGACAAAGGATTCGTGAGTACCCTTGCGCACACCATGATGACCGCCGCCCGCCATGCCGACTCCGGCCTCGCCGGCCCGGGCGAACTCGATCGCTACCCCTACGCGGAGGCCCCCGGAGCCGACCGCGTCGGCGCGCCCCACTGGGACGGCGCCGACGTCGAGTTGAGCCGGGTGGGCCGCCGGGCCACCGGCAGCCGCGGCCGCGGGCTGCACGGCCAACTCGTCCAGCAGCTGGGTCAGATGATCGTCTCCGGCGACCTCGGCGCGGACCGCCCGCTGGTCCCCGAGGAGATCGGCCAGCGGTTCGAGGTCTCCCGCACCGTCGTCCGCGAGTCGCTGCGCGTCCTGGAGGCCAAGGGCCTCGTCAGCGCCCGCCCCAACGTCGGCACCCGGGTCCGCCCGGTCAGCGACTGGAACCTGCTCGACCCCGACATCATCGAGTGGCGGGCCTTCGGACCCCAGCGCGAGGACCAGCGCCGCGAGCTCAACGAGCTGCGCTGGACCATCGAACCGCTGGCCGCCCGGCTGGCCGCCGGCCACGGCCGCCAGGAGATCCAGCAGCGCCTGTCCGACATGGTCGAGATCATGGGCCACGCGCTGGGCCAGGGCGACGCGATCACCTACTCCCGCGCCGACAACGAGTTCCACGCCCTGCTCATCCAGGTCGCCGGCAACCGCATGCTCGAGCACCTGTCGGGCATCGTCTCCTCGGCGCTCCAGGTCTCCGGCGGCCCCGCCACCGCCTGCGACCGCCCCAGCGAGACCGGGGTCGCCCACCACGCCCGGCTCGTCGACGCCCTCGCCTCGGGCGACTCGCAGGGCGCCGAGAACGCCATGCGCCAGCTGCTGACGGTGCATCCGGAGGTGGAGCGCGTCGTCCCGGCCCCGCGCGAGCACTGACCCGCGGGCGTCCCGGGCCGGGCCGGCCCGCGACGGTGCAGGTGCGGCGCCCGCCGACCGCACCGGCGGGACGCCCCGGACCGCGTGTCGCCGGACCTCGAGGGGGTCCGGCGGCACCAGCGTGAGACGGCGTGCCGGGCGCGCCCGTCCCGCGATCCGAAGGGGCTCCGTCGCATTCGGGGTGTGACTCGGGCCACGAAGATTGGGCGTAACGCTCTGCGAGGTCACGCGATGACCTAAGAGGTGAAGGCCGACGGAGGGAATACAGAAGCCCGTCAGGGCGCTGTGCAGCTCCCCGGTCCGTGCCCGCGCCGCCGGCCTTCCAGTCGGTGGTCGTCGGCTCCGGTCCAGCACCAGGACGGGGGCCGGAAGCCGTTCCCATCGTTCCGAGAGGTTGTTCGTGTCGGCCAGCACATCCCGTACGCTCCCCCCGGAGATTGCCGAGTCCGAGTCTGTGATGGCGCTCATCGAGCGGGGAAAGGCTGAGGGGCAGATCGCCGGCGATGACGTGCGTCGGGCCTTCGAGGCTGACCAGATTCCGCCAACCCAGTGGAAGAATGTTCTGCGCAGCCTCAACCAGATCCTCGAGGAAGAGGGTGTGACGCTGATGGTCAGTGCCGCGGAGTCGCCCAAGCGCACCCCCCGTAAGAGCGTCGCAGCCAAGGCCCCCGCCAAGCGCACGGCCACCAAGACCGTGGCGGCCAAGCCCGCGGCCGCCCAGGCCGTGGCCCCGGCCGAGGCGCCCGCGCCGGCGGCGGACCCGGACGCCGCGCCCACCGAGGAGACCGAGGCCGCCGCGCCCGCCAAGAAGGCCGCCCCGGCCAAGAAGGCCGCCGCGAAGAAGGCCGCTCCGGCCAAGAAGACCGCCGCGAAGAAGACGACCGCGAAGAAGACCGCCGCGAAGAAGGACTCCGACGAGGGCGGCGAGGACGAGCCGGCCGAGGAGGGCCCCGGCAAGAGCGGCGAGGGCGAGGAGGAGGAGACCGGCGAGGCCAAGGGCTTCGTGCTCTCCGACGACGACGAGGACGACGCCCCCGCCCAGCAGGTCGCCGTCGCCGGCGCCACCGCCGACCCGGTCAAGGACTACCTCAAGCAGATCGGCAAGGTCCCCCTCCTCAACGCGGAGCAGGAGGTCGAGCTCGCCAAGCGCATCGAGGCCGGTCTCTTCGCCGAGGACAAGCTCGCCAACGCCGACAAGCTGGCCCCCAAGCTCAAGCGCGAGCTGGAGATCATCGCCGAGGACGGCCGGCGCGCCAAGAACCACCTGCTGGAGGCCAACCTCCGCCTCGTGGTCTCGCTGGCCAAGCGCTACACCGGCCGCGGCATGCTCTTCCTGGACCTGATCCAGGAGGGCAACCTGGGTCTGATCCGCGCGGTGGAGAAGTTCGACTACACCAAGGGCTACAAGTTCTCCACCTACGCGACCTGGTGGATCCGGCAGGCGATCACCCGCGCCATGGCCGACCAGGCCCGCACCATCCGCATCCCGGTCCACATGGTCGAGGTCATCAACAAGCTCGCCCGCGTGCAGCGCCAGATGCTCCAGGACCTGGGCCGCGAGCCCACCCCGGAGGAGCTGGCCAAGGAACTCGACATGACCCCCGAGAAGGTCATCGAGGTCCAGAAGTACGGCCGCGAGCCGATCTCCCTGCACACCCCGCTCGGCGAGGACGGCGACAGCGAGTTCGGTGACCTGATCGAGGACTCCGAGGCGGTCGTGCCGGCCGACGCGGTCTCCTTCACGCTCCTCCAGGAGCAGCTGCACTCGGTGCTCGACACCCTCAGCGAGCGCGAGGCCGGTGTCGTCTCGATGCGCTTCGGCCTCACGGACGGCCAGCCCAAGACCCTCGACGAGATCGGCAAGGTCTACGGGGTCACCCGTGAGCGGATCCGCCAGATCGAGTCCAAGACCATGTCGAAGCTGCGCCACCCGTCCCGCTCCCAGGTGCTGCGCGACTACCTCGACTAGTCGGCGGCCGGCCGGCGCAGGCGATCGTGGAAGGCCCGGTTCCCCGTACGGGGGCCGGGCCTTCGCCGTGCGCACCCGCACGGGTCATCCCACTCTGGGTTCAGTCGTGCACACCCTGAGTCAGGAGGCCCCCATGCGTCATCCCTTCGCCCGTTCCCTGGCGGGAGTGCTGACCCTGCTGGCCGGGGCGGCCGTGGCACCCATAGCGGGGGCCTCGTCGGCGGTCGCGGACGGCGTGGTCATCGGCGGCCGGCCGACGCGCGCCGCCGACAGTCCCTGGGTGGTGGCGCTCGCCAGCCGTGACCGGTTCGGGGGTACGCGGGCGGGACAGTTCTGCGGGGGCGTGGTGGTGGCGCCGACCACCGTGCTGACCGCGGCCCACTGCCTGGCCCGGCAGGTGCTGGGCGGCCCGGCCGAGTCGGTGCGGGACTTCCGGGTGATCGCCGGCCGGACCGCGCTGCGCGCCGAGGACGGTCAGGAGGTCCGGGTGCGGGCGGCCTGGACCAACCCGGAGTACGACCCCTACACGAACGCGGGGGACCTGGCGGTGCTCACGCTCGCCGAGCCGGTGCCCGCGCGGTACGTGCTGCCGATGGCCGGACCGGGGCACCCCGGCTACGCCCCCGGTGCGGAGGCGACGGTGTACGGCTGGGGGGACACGAGCGGCTTTGGTGACTACGCGTACGAGCTCCGTGGCGCTCCGGTGACGGTGCTCGGGGACGAGGCCTGCGAGGCGGCGTACCCCGGTGACGCGACCGGGCGCTTCCTGTCCCGGGCCATGGTCTGCGCAGGGCACCGGGAAGGGGGCCGGGACGCCTGCCAGGGCGACAGCGGAGGTCCGCTGGTGTCCCAGGGCAGGCTCATCGGACTGGTGTCCTGGGGGCGCGGCTGCGGCCGCGCGGACAGCCCGGGGGTCTACACCCGGATCGCCCCGCTGATCGGCGCGGTCGAGGCGCGGATGGCGGCCGTGGCCGGCCGGGCCGCCGGGCCCCGGGCATGAGGACGGGCGGCACCCCTGGGTCGCAGGGGTGCCGCCCGTCGACCGGTCGCTACCGGTCCTGGCTCGTCGGGATGCGAGGTGTCAGCGTTCCTCGGTGTCGGCGCTGGCCGGGGCGGTCGTCAGCCGCTCAGTCTCATCCTGTATTTCCGCGGCGATCTTCTTGAGTTCCGGCTCGAACTTACGCCCGTGGTGGGCGCAGAAGAGCAGTTCACCGCCGCTCATCAGGACGACGCGCAGATATGCCTGGGCGCCACAACGGTCGCATCGGTCAGCGGCCGTCAGCGGGGTCGCGGGGGTCAGAACAGTAGTCACGTCGCCTCTTCTCTAGCTCGACGAGCTGTCGTACCAGGGTCAACATCCAACCAGGCCGAAAACGTTCCCGCTCGCGGCTTTCCCTCGGAACTTCTTCCCGAGGCCGGTCGGCTGCTGCCGGTTGGCGGCGAAGGTGCCGTATTGCATTGCTTTACGGTTTCGCGTGGTCAGGTAGCTGCTTGTCGCAAGGTAAGTCCTCCCCGGCTGGCTTGCCGGTTGTGCATGAGGACGTGCCCGAACCCTAAATGGTTCATGCCTGGAAGGGAACGTGATGTTTCCTTCACTCCATCGAGCTATCGAACACCCATGCGACTCTGCACTAGGCTGAAGAAGCGTCGAGGGTGGCGTTGCACGGGCTCTACCAGGCCTCGGTACCCTCAGACCGGCTACCGAGCCACTCCTGAGCCCGACCGGGCCAGACCAGAAATTCAGCGAGGAGCGAACTGCGTGACCGCCGACACGTCCGTGCCTTCGAGCGCGCTGCTGTCCGGAGCAGACCGGGACGGCTCCAACTACACCGCGCGGCACCTGCTCGTCCTCGAGGGGCTCGAGGCCGTCCGCAAGCGTCCGGGCATGTACATCGGCTCGACCGACAGCCGTGGCCTGATGCACTGCCTCTGGGAGATCATCGACAACTCCGTCGACGAGGCCCTGGGCGGCTACTGCGACCACATCGAGGTGATCCTCCACGAGGACGGCTCGGTCGAGGTCAAGGACAACGGCCGCGGCATCCCCGTCGACGTGGAGCCCAAGACCGGCCTGTCCGGCGTCGAGGTCGTCATGACCAAGCTGCACGCCGGCGGCAAGTTCGGCGGCGGCTCCTACGCGGCCTCCGGCGGTCTGCACGGCGTCGGCGCCTCCGTGGTCAACGCCCTCTCCGCCCGGCTCGACGTCGAGGTCGACCGCGGCACCACCCACAGCATCAGCTTCCGCCGCGGCGTCCCCGGCATCTTCACCGAGCAGGGCCCCGACGCGCCCTTCGACCCGGGCAGCGGCCTGCGCAAGGGCAAGCGCGTCGCCAAGGGCCGCACCGGCACCCGCATCCGGTACTGGGCCGACCGCCAGATCTTCCTCAAGGACGCCCGGCTCTCGCTGGAGACCCTGTACCAGCGCGCCCGCCAGACCGCCTTCCTCGTGCCGGGCCTGACCCTCGTCGTCCGGGACGAGCGGGCCATCGACGGCGCCGGCAAGACCGAGGAGGTCTTCCGGTACGACGGCGGCATCAGCGAGTTCTGCGACTACCTCGCCGAGGACAAGGCCGTCTGCGACGTCCTGCGGCTGACCGGCCAGGGCACCTTCAAGGAGACCGTCCCGGTCCTCGACGACCGCGGTCACATGACCCCCACCGAGGTCACCCGCGAGCTCGGCGTGGACATCGCCCTGCGCTGGGGCACCGGCTACGACACCAACCTGAAGTCCTTCGTCAACATCATCGCCACGCCCAAGGGCGGCACCCACGTCTCGGGCTTCGAGCGCTCCGTGACCAAGACGGTCAACGAGGTCCTGCGCGCCGCCAAGCTGCTGCGCGTGGCCGAGGACGACGTGGTCAAGGACGACGCGCTGGAGGGCCTGACGGCGGTCGTCACGGTCCGGCTCGCCGAGCCGCAGTTCGAGGGCCAGACCAAGGAGGTGCTGGGCACCTCCGCCGCCACCCGCATCGTGGCCGCGGTGGTCGCCCGCGAGCTCAAGGCCTTCCTGACCTCCACCAAGCGCGACGACAAGCAGCAGGCCCGGGCGGTCCTCGAGAAGATCGTCGCCGCCGCCCGCACCCGCATCGCCGCCCGCCAGCACAAGGACGCGCAGCGCCGCAAGACCGCCCTCGAGTCCTCCTCGCTCCCAGCCAAGCTGGCCGACTGCCGCAGCGACGACGTCGACCGCAGCGAGCTCTTCATCGTCGAGGGCGACTCCGCGCTCGGCACCGCCAAGCTCGCCCGCAACTCCGAGTTCCAGGCCCTGCTGCCGATCCGCGGCAAGATCCTCAACGTCCAGAAGTCGTCCGTCTCGGACATGCTGAAGAACGCCGAGTGCGGCGCGATCATCCAGGTCATAGGGGCCGGCTCGGGCCGCACCTTCGACATCGACGCGGCGCGGTACGGCAAGGTCATCATGATGACCGACGCCGACGTCGACGGCTCGCACATCCGGACCCTGCTGCTGACCCTCTTCCAGCGCTACATGCGTCCCATGGTCGAGGCCGGCCGGGTCTTCGCGGCGGTGCCGCCGCTGCACCGCATCGAGCTGGTCCAGCCCAAGAAGGGCCAGGACAAGTACGTCTACACCTACTCGGACAACGAACTCCGCCAGACCCTGCTCGAATATCAGCGCAAGGGCATCCGCTACAAGGACGCCATCCAGCGCTACAAGGGCCTCGGCGAGATGGACGCCGACCAGCTCGCGGAGACCACCATGGACCCGCGCTTCCGCACCCTGCGGCGGATCAACATCGGCGACCTCGACTCCGCCGAGCAGGTCTTCGACCTGCTCATGGGCAATGAGGTCGCCCCGCGCAAGGAGTTCATCACCAGTTCGGCGGCGACCCTCGACCGCTCGCGCATCGACGCCTAGGCGCCCGGCTCCGGACCGGCCCGGCGGCCCGTCCGGTATCCGGAGCGCGCTTCACCCCATCACCTGATGGGGTGAAGCGCACCGGTACACCAGTCCGGAAACCATCCCTTCCGCACATCCTTGTGGGCACGCGGCCAATGCGGCGGCGGACAAGGAGAGTTCGGTGGAGAAGCACGACGGGAGCGATGCCGGAACGATCCGGCTGGACGATCCCTGGTACGACGCGCTGGCCTCCGGCTGGGGGGAGGGCGAGGAGCCGGGCGCACCCGTCCGGCAGGCCGCCCCGGCCACCGGACCCGCCGCCGCGCAGGGCCGCCCCGCGGTGGCCGACATCTACCTGGAGGTCCACCGCAGTGCGGCCTTCCAGGAGGTCCGGAGCCGCTACCGCCGCTTCGTCGTCCCCGGCGTCCTCGCCTTCTTCGGCTGGTACGTGGCCTACGTCGTGGCCGCCGTCGCCGCGCCGGGGCTGATGGCCCGGCAGGTCGTCGGCGCGGTCAACGTCGCCCTGCTGGCCGGGCTCGGCCAGTTCCTCTCCACCTTCCTGCTGACCTGGGCCTATGCCCGGCACGCCCGGCTGCGCCGGGACCGGGCCGCACTCGACCTGCGCTGGACGGTCTTCGAACAGGCCCGCGGCCAGGAGCGGGCCGCCGCGACCGGCGGGACCCCCGGGCCGGCCGGCGGCGAGGGCCGCCCCGCGGAAGCGGGGGACGCCCGGTGAGCGACCAGAGCCTCGCCCTCGTCCTCTTCAGCCTCTTCGTCGCCGCCACCCTCGCCATCACCACCTGGGTGAGCCGCAACCGGCACGGCTCCGCCGAGGAGTTCTACGCCGGCGGCCGGCTCTTCTCCCCCCTGGAGAACGGTTTCGCCATCGCCGGCGACTACATGTCCGCCGCCTCCTTCCTCGGCATCTCCGGCCTGATCTCGCTGTTCGGCTACGACGGCCTGCTCTACTCGGTCGGCTTCCTGGTCGCCTGGCTCGTGGTGCTCTTCCTGGTCGCCGAACTGGTGCGCAACTGCGGCCGTTTCACACTTGCCGACGTGGTCGCCGCCCGGATGAGCGAGCGGCCGGTGCGGATCGCGGCCGGCACCTCCTCGGTCACCGTCTCGGTGCTCTACCTCGTCGCCCAGATGGTCGGCGCCGGCTCCCTGGTCGCCCTCCTGCTGGGCGGCACCGGCGGTGCGGTCCGCGCCTGGACCGTGGTCGGGGTCGGCGCGCTGATGGTCGTGTACGTCTCCTTCGGCGGGATGCGGGCCACCACCTGGATCCAGATCGTCAAGGCCGTCCTGCTGATGGGCGGGGCCATCGCCCTCACCGTGCTGGTGCTGCTCCGCTTCCACGGCGACTTCAACCGGCTGCTGCTCGGCGCCGCCGAACGCAGCGGCCACGGGCGGGCCTTCCTCGCACCGGGGCTGAAGTACGGCGGGGGCTGGACCGCCCGGCTGGACTTCCTCAGTCTGGGCCTCGCGCTGGTGCTCGGCACCGCCGGGCTGCCGCACATCCTGTCCCGCTTCTACACCGTGCCGACCGCGCGGGCCGCCCGCCGGTCCGTGGTGTGGGCCATCGGCCTCATCGGCGGCTTCTACCTGATGACCATCGTCCTCGGCTTCGGCGCGGCGGCCCTGGTCGGGCCCGACGAGGTCCGCAGGTCAAGTGCCTCCGGGAACACCGCCGTCCCGCTGCTGGCCAAGTTCCTCGGCGGCGACGGGATGGGCGGGACCATCCTCTTCTCGTTCGTCGCCTCGGTCGCCTTCGCCACCATCCTGGCCGTGGTCGCCGGCATCACCCTGGCCTCCTCGGCCTCCGTGGCCCACGACCTCTACGCCTCGCTCCGGCGCACCCGGCGCCGGGCCCACGGCCGGGCCGCCGCGCCGCGCAGCGAGGTGACGGTGGCCCGGGTCGCCGCGGTCGGCATCGGGGCGGTGGCGATCGGCCTGGGGCTGCTGGCCCAGGACCTGAACGTCGCCTTCCTGGTGGGCCTGGCCTTCGCGGTGGCCGCCTCGGCCAACCTGCCGGTGCTGCTCTACTCGCTCTTCTGGCGGGAGTTCACCACCCGGGGCGCGGTCTGGTCCGTCTACGGCGGGCTGGTGCCGGCCGTCCTGCTGGTGGTCTTCTCCCCGGTGGTCTCGGGCAGCCCCGACTCGCTCTTCCCCGGTGTCGACCTCCAGTACTTCCCCCTGCAGAACCCGGGCCTCGTCTCCATCCCGCTCGGCTTCCTCGCGGGCTGGCTGGGGACGGTCACCTCGCGCGAGTCCGCCGACGAGGCCCGGCACGCCGAGACCGAGGTCCGCTCGCTGACCGGCGCCGGTGCGGTCTGACCGGCGCGGCCGGGGCGGTCAGGCGCCCGTGGGCACCCACACGTACCGGTGCTCGGGCCGGCCCGTCTCCCCGTACCGCAGGCTCAGCCGGACCCGGCCGGTGCGCTCCAGCAGCTTCAGGTAGCGCTGGGCGGTCTGCCGGCTGAGCCCGGCGCGCTCGGCGATCTCCTGGGCCGACACGTCCCCGCCGGCCGTCAGCAGCACCTGGCGGACCAGTTCGGCGGTGGTGGGGGAGTGCCCCTTGGGCAGGCCGACCGGGGCGGCGGCGGTGGCGAGCGTGCCGAAGATCCGGTCCACCTCCGCCTGCTCGGCCTCGCCGCCCCCGGCCAGAGAGCGGCGCAGCGCCGCGTACCCCTCCAGCTTGGCCCGCAGCCCCGCGAAGTCGAACGGCTTGACCAGGTACTGGAGCGCCCCCAGCCGCATCGCGGCCTGTACGGTCGCCAGGTCCCGGGCCGCGGTCACCATGATCACGTCGGTGTGCCGGCCCCGCTCGCGCAGCCGCCGGACCAGGTCGAGGCCGGTGCCGTCCGGCAGGTACTGGTCGAGCAGCACCAGGTCCACCGCCACCTCCTCGACGAACGCCAGCGCCGCGGCGACCGAGGCGGCCGCCCCGACCGTGCGGAAGCCGGGCACCTTCGCCACGTACGCGGCGTTGATCCGGGCCACCCGCGGGTCGTCCTCCACCACCAGCACCTCGATCACCGCAGCGCCTCCGGCAGCTCCACGCGGAACTCCGCACCGCCGTCCGGGGCCTCCCCGGCCCGGGCGCTGCCGCCCTGCCGCTCCGCGAGGCGCCGGACGAGTGCCAGGCCCAGGCCCCGGCGGCCGCCGTGGGCCGGTGGCTGCTTGGTGGACCAGCCGTCGGTGAAGACCTCCTCGCGCCGGGCGGCCGGGATGCCCGGACCGCTGTCCCGGACCTGCACGACCACGCCCTGCCCCTCGGCCCGCAGCTCCACCTCGACCCGGGCCGGGGCCGTGCCCGCGACCGCGTCCAGGGCGTTGTCGACGAGGTTGCCGACCACGGTGACCAGGCCGCCGGGGTCCACCAGCCGGTCGGGCAGCTCGGTGGCGCCGGCCAGGTGCAGGGTCACGCCGCGTTCGGCGGCGACGGTGGCCTTGCCGACCAGCAGCGCGGCCAGCAGCGGGTCCCGGACCCGTTCGGTGATCTGCTCCGCGGTGGCCCGGTGGCCGCCGGTCACCTCGGCGATGAACTCCGCCGCCTCCTCGTGCAGGCCGAGCTCCAGTAGGCCGAGGAGGGTGTGCAGCCGGTTGGCGTGCTCGTGGTCCTGGGCCCGCAGGGCCTCGATCAGACCCCGGGTGGAGTCCAGTTCGCGGCCCAGCCGCTCCAGCTCCGTGCGGTCCCGCAGGGTGGCCACCGCACCGCCGTCCTCCGTGGGCATCCGGTTGGCGACCAGGACCCGGGGGCCCCGGACGGTCAGCAGGTCCGTGCCGGTGATCCGGCCGGCCAGCACGTCGGTGGTGCGACCGGCGCCCAGCACCTCGTCCAGCGGCCGGCCGGCCGCCCCGGCGGTGAGCCCCAGCAGCCGCTGCGCCTCGTCGTTGACCAGCCGGATCCGGCCGGCGGCGTCCAGGGCGACCACGCCCTCGCGGATCGAGTGCAGCATCGCCTCGCGCTCGGCCAGCAGACCCGAGATGTCGGAGAAGGCCAGGTCGCGGGTCTGCCGCTGGATCCGGCGGGAGATCAGGTAGGCGGCCAGGGCGCCTGCGGCCAGGGCGGCGCCCGCGTACGCCAGCAGGCCGGGTATGGCCGAAAGGAGCCGGTCCCGGACGCTGTCGTAGGCGATGCCGACCGAGACCGCGCCGACGATCGTGCCGTGGTCGTCGCGGAGCGGGACCTTGCCGCGGGCCGACCGCCCCAGGGTGCCGTCGTCGATCTCCATGACGTCGTGGCCGGCCAGGGCCTCGGCGGGGTCGGTGGAGACGTGCCGGCCGATCCGGCCCGGGCTGGGGTGCGAGCGGCGGATGCCGCGGCGGTCCAGGACCACGACGTACTCGGCGCCGGTGGCCTTGCGGACCCGCTCGGCGGCGCGCTGTACGGGGCCGTCGGCGGCGGCGGGGGTGGTGCGGACCGCGGTGGCCAGCGCGGGGTCGGCGGCGGCGCTCTGGGCGATGGCCAGGGCGCGGCGCATGGCCTGGTCGTCGAGCTGGGCGCTGAGGGGAGCCAGGAAGAGGCCGGTGGCGAGGACGGTGACGCCGGTCGCGATGCCGAGCTGGGTGAGCAGCACCTGGGAGAACATGCGCCGTGGGCGCCTCGGGCGCCGGGGGCGGGGGGTGGGCATGCCTGTGACCGTATGCGGGCCCCGGCCGTTGCGGTACCGGCTCAGGCTGTGGCGTCCGCCCCACCGCTGCCGTCGGCCGGCGGCTGACCGCCGTACCCGGCCCGCCCCGGGTGCCGGGCCGGGTGGCTACCATCGGCCGGGTGAACAGCAGGCAGCCCATTCCCGTCGTCGTGCTCGCCGGGTTCCTCGGATCCGGCAAGACCACCCTCCTCAACCACCTGCTGAGGAGCAGCCGGGGCACCCGGATCGGGGTGGTGGTCAACGACTTCGGCTCGATCGAGATCGACGCGATGTCCGTGGCCGGCCAGGTCGGGGACTCGATGGTCTCGCTCGGCGGCGGCTGCCTGTGCTGCGCGGCCGACGCGAGCGAGCTGGACGCCTTCCTGGAGAAGCTGGCCGCGCCCGCGCACCGGATCGACGTGATCGTCATCGAGGCGAGCGGGCTGGCCGAGCCCCAGGAGCTCATCAAGATGGTGATGGCCAGCGAGAACCCGGCCATCCGCTACGGCGGGACGGTCGAGGTGGTGGACGCGGCCGAGTTCGACGCGACCCGGCTGCGGCACCCCGAGACCGACCGGCACCTGGCCGTGGCCGACCTGGTGGTGCTCAACAAGACCGACCGGGTCGACGCGGCCGAACGCACCCGGATCGAGGGGCTGCTCGGCGGGCTGTGCCCCGGTGTCCCGGTGGTGGCCGCGGACCACGGGCGGATCGACCCGGAGCTCCTTTTCGACCGCCGGCCCTGGAGCGAGACCCGGGGCCAGCTGTCCTTCGAGGACCTGCTCGCGGAGGACGCGGACGAGGGTGCGCACGCGCACGGCGGGGACTGCGGGTCCGGCTGCCCCGGCGGGCACCTGCACCACGGCTACGACAGCACGGAGTTCGTCAGCGAGCAGGCACTGAGCCCGCGCCGCTTCATCGACTTCCTCGACGCCCGCCCGGCCGGCCTCTACCGCATCAAGGGATTCGTGTACTTCGGCGTCCCGGGCCACGAGGAGAAGTACGAGGTCCACGCCGTCGGCCGCTTCCTGCGCTTCACGCCGGGGCCCTGGGGCCGCGGCGAGCAGCGGGTCAGCCGGCTCGTGCTGATCGGCTCGGGCACCGACGGCGGGGCGCTGGCCCGGGGGCTGGCGGCCTGCCGGGAGCCGGCGCCGCAGGGGACCCCGCCCGAGGCGATGTGGGCCGTGCTGCGGTACGTCCCCGAGCCCGGGGACGTACCGGCCGAGGGCTGAGCCCGGGCCCGGCCGGAGCCGGGCCCGGGGGCCGCGGCTACAGCGGGGCGCCCGCCACCACGGCCACCGCCGTGGGCAGGGCCGTACCCGAGCCGTCGCGGCGCGGGTCGGGGGCCGGCAGCTCGACCGGCGTGCCGTTGGCCGTGGCGGCCCGCGCCGGGGCCGCGCCCGCCCAGGCCAGCACCAGGACGTCCTCGCCCTTCAGGAAGCGCTGGCAGCGCACACCGCCGGTGGCCCGGCCCTTGCGGGGGTACTGGTCGAACGGGGTGAGCTTGGCCGTGGCCACCGAGTCGTCGAGCGTGCCGTGCGAGCCGGCGACGCTGAAGACGTACGCCTCGGCGCCCGGGTCCACCGCCGAGAAGTGCAGGACCTTCGCGCCCTCGGTGAGCTTGATGCCGGCCATGCCGCCCGCCGGACGGCCCTGCGGGCGCACCTGGCCCGCCGGGTAGCGCAGCAGCTGGGCGTCGTCCGTGATGAAGACCAGGTCCTCCTCGCCGGTGCGCAGCTCCACCGCGCCGACGATCCGGTCGCCGTCCTTGAGCGTGATCACCTCGAGCTCGTCCTTGTTGGCCGGGTAGTCCGGCACGACGCGCTTGACCACGCCCTGCTCGGTGCCCAGCGCCAGGCCCTGCGAGGTCTCGTCGAGCGTGGTCAGGCAGACCACCCGCTCGTCCGGCTCCAGGGTGGACAGGAACTCCGAGATCGGTGCGCCGCCCGCGAGGTTGGGTGCGGCGTGGGTGTCCGGCAGCTGGGGCAGGTCGATCACCTGGACCCGCAGCAGCCGGCCCGTCGAGGTGACCGCGCCGACCTCGGCCCGGGCGGTGGCCAGCACCGACGAGACGATCGCGTCGTGCTTGGCCCGGCCGCCGTCACCGGCCGCCAGCGGGTCGCCGGTGACCGTCCGGGCCAGCAGGCCGGTGGAGGACAGCAGCACCCGGCACGGGTCGTCCGCGACCTCCAGCGGCACCGCGGAGACCGCGGCGCCCGCCGACTCCAGCAGGACCGTGCGCCGGTCGGTGCCGAACTTCTTCGCCACCGCGGCCAGTTCGGCGGAGACCAGCTTGCGCAGCTCGCCGTCCGAGTCGAGGATCCCGGTCAGCTCGTCGATCTCGCCGGTCAGCCGGTCGCGCTCGGACTCCAGCTCCAGCCGGTCGAACTTGGTGAGCCGGCGCAGCGGGGTGTCGAGGATGTACTGGGTCTGCACCTCGCTGAGCGAGAAGTGCTCGATCAGCCGCTGCTTGGCCTGCGCGCTGTTCTCGCTGGAGCGGATCAGGCGGATGACCTCGTCGATGTCGACCAGGGCCACCAGCAGGCCCTCGACCAGGTGCAGCCGGTCGCGGCGCTTGGTGCGCCGGAACTCGCTGCGCCGGCGGACCACCTCGAAGCGGTGGTCGAGGTAGACCTCCAGCAGTTCCTTGAGGCCCAGGGTCAGAGGCTGGCCGTCGACCAGCGCGACGTTGTTGATGCCGAAGGACTCCTCCATCGGCGTCAGCTTGTACAGCTGCTCCAGCACGGCCTCCGGGTGGAAGCCGTTCTTGATCTCGATGACCAGGCGCAGGCCGTGCGCGCGGTCGGTGAGGTCCTTGACGTCCGCGATGCCCTGGAGCTTCTTGGAGCCGACCAGGTCCTTGATCTTCGCGATGACCTTCTCGGGGCCGACCGTGAAGGGGAGTTCCGTGACGACCAGGCCCTTACGGCGGGCGGTGACGTTGTCCACGGTGACGGTGGCGCGGATCTTGAAGGTGCCGCGGCCCGTCTCGTAGGCGTCCTTGATGCCCTGCAGGCCGACGATCCGGCCGCCGGTGGGCAGGTCCGGGCCGGGCACGAAGCGCATCAGCGCCTCCAGGTCGGCGGCCGGGTACCGGATCAGGTGCCGGGCGGCCGCGATGACCTCGCCGAGGTTGTGCGGGGGCATGTTGGTGGCCATGCCGACCGCGATCCCGGAGGCGCCGTTGACCAGGAGGTTCGGGTAGGCCGCCGGGAGGGCGACCGGCTCCCGCTCCTGGCCGTCGTAGTTCGGCGTGAAGTCGACGGTGTCCTCGTCGATCGACTCCGTCATCAGGGAGGTGGCGTCGGCCATCCGGCACTCGGTGTACCGCATGGCGGCCGGCGGGTCGTCGTTGCCCAGCGAACCGAAGTTGCCGTGGCCGTCGACCAGCGGGAGGCGCATGGAGAAGGGCTGGGCCATGCGCACCAGGGCGTCGTAGATCGACGCGTCGCCGTGGGGGTGGAGCTTGCCCATCACCTCGCCGACCACGCGGGCGCACTTGACGTATCCGCGGTCGGGGCGCAGGCCCATCTCGTTCATCTGGTACACGATCCGGCGGTGGACCGGCTTCATGCCGTCCCGGGCGTCGGGCAGGGCGCGGGAGTAGATCACCGAGTACGCGTACTCGAGGAAGGAGCCCTGCATTTCGTCGACGACGTCGATGTCGAGGATCTTCTCCTCGAAATCCTCCGGCGGCGGGGTCTTCGTGCTGCGGCGGGCCATCGCTGCTGCGGCTCCTCGTGCTCCGAGATCTGGGTATGACGCGGTCCATTGTGGACCGCTCCTCTGACAACGCCGACGGCGACCCGGGGGACTCGGGAACTTCTCCGGTGACCGCTGCGCTTGCATACAGTGGCAGGACTCTCTCCTCAGCGATCGAAGGGATCACATGCCCATGGGTCACACGGCCACCGCCGAGGCCGCTTCCGGCGGCCTGACAGCGACCGAGCACCGGCTGGCCAACGGCCTTCGCGTGGTGCTCTCCGAGGACCACCTGACCCCGGTCGCCGCGGTCTGCCTCTGGTACGACGTCGGCTCCCGCCACGAAGTCAAGGGCCGTACCGGCCTGGCTCACCTCTTCGAGCACCTGATGTTCCAGGGCTCGAAGAGCGTGCCCGGCAACGGCCACTTCGAGCTGGTCCAGGGCGCCGGCGGCTCGCTGAACGGCACCACCAGCTTCGAGCGGACCAACTACTTCGAGACCATGCCGGCGCACCAGCTCGAGCTGGCCCTGTGGCTCGAGGCGGACCGGATGGGCTCGCTGCTGTCCGCCCTGGACGACGAATCCATGGAGAACCAGCGCGACGTCGTCAAGAACGAGCGCCGCCAGCGGTACGACAACGTCCCCTACGGCACCGCGTTCGAGCGGCTGACCGCCCTCGCCTACCCGGACGGCCACCCGTACCACCACACCCCGATCGGTTCGATGGCCGATCTGGACGCCGCCTCCCTCGAGGACGCGCGCACCTTCTTCCGGACGTACTACGCCCCCAACAACGCGGTGCTGTCCGTGGTCGGCGACATCGACCCCGAGCAGACCCTCGCCTGGGTCGAGAAGTACTTCGGCTCCATCCCCTCGCACGACGGCAAGCAGCCGCCGCGGGACGGCTCGCTGCCCGACGTCATGGGCGGCCAGCTCCGCGAGGAGATCGTCGAGGAGGTGCCGGCCCGGGCCCTGATGGCGGCCTACCGGCTGCCCCACGACGGCACCCGCGAGTGCGACGCGGCCGACCTCGCGCTGACCGTGCTCGGCGGCGGCGAGTCCTCGCGGCTCCACAACCGCCTGGTCCGCCGCGACCAGACCGCGGTCGCCGCCGGCTTCGGCCTGCTGCGGCTGGCCGGTGCGCCCTCCCTGGGCTGGCTGGACGTCAAGACCTCCGGCGGGGTGGAGGTGCCGCGCATCGAGGCCGCGGTCGACGAGGAGCTGGCGCGGTTCGCCGCGGAGGGCCCCACCGCCGAGGAGATGGAGCGGGCCCAGGCCCAGCTCGAGCGCGAGTGGCTGGACCGGCTGGGCACGGTTGCCGGCCGGGCCGACGAACTCTGCCGCTTCGCCGTGCTGTTCGGCGACCCGCAGCTGGCCCTGACCGCCGTCCAGCGGGTGCTGGACGTCACGGCCGAGGAGGTGCAGGCCGTGGCCGCCGCCCGGCTGCGCCCCGACAACCGCGCGGTCCTCGTGTACGAGCCGCTGCCCGCCGCCGAAGAGGGCGCCGACACCGGCGCCGACGACGATGCCGAAGGGGCTGACCAGTGACCGCCGACGTCGCTTCCCCGATGACCTTCCACCCGCAGCCGCAGGCCGGGCAGCCCAAGCCCTGGGCCTTCCCGGCCCCGGAGCGCGGCGCGCTCGACAACGGCCTGACGGTGCTGCACTGCCACCGTCCCGGCCAGCAGGTGGTGGCCGTCGAGGTGCTCCTCGACGCCCCGCTGGAGGCCGAGCCCGCGGGCCTGGACGGCGTGGCCACCATCATGGCCCGGGCGCTGTCCGAGGGCACCGACAAGCACTCCGCCGAGGAGTTCGCCGCCGAGCTGGAGCGCTGCGGCGCCACCCTCGACGCGCACGCCGACCACCCGGGCGTCCGGGTCTCGCTGGAGGTACCGGCCTCCCGGCTGCCCAAGGCGCTGGGGCTGCTCGCCGAGGCGCTGCGGGCGCCGGCCTTCGCGGACGCCGAGGTCGGCCGGCTGGTGCGCAACCGGCTCGACGAGATCCCGCACGAGCTGGCCAACCCGCAGCGCCGGGCGGCCAAGGAGCTCTCCAAGGAGCTGTTCCCCGCCGCGCTGCGGATGTCCCGGCCGCGCCAGGGCACCGAAGAGACCGTCGCGCGGATCGACGCGGCGGCCGTGCGCGCCTTCTACGACGCCCACGTGCGCCCCGCCACCGCCACCGCGGTGGTGGTCGGCGACCTGACCGGCACCGACCTGGCCGCGGTCCTGGCGGAGACGCTGGGCTCCTGGACCGGTGGCACCGGCGAGGCCTTCCCGGTCAGCCCGGTCACCGCCGACGACACCGGCCGCGTGGTGATCGTGGACCGCCCCGGTGCGGTCCAGACGCAGCTGCTGATCGGCCGGATCGGCGGGGACCGGCACGACCGCGTCTGGCCCGCCCAGGTGCTCGGCACCTACTGCCTCGGCGGCACCCTCACCTCCCGGCTGGACCGCGTCCTGCGCGAGGAGAAGGGCTACACCTACGGCGTGCGCGCCTTCGGCCAGGTGCTGCGCTCCACGGCCGACGGCACCGGCGCCTCGATGCTGGCCATCAGCGGCTCGGTGGACACCCCCAACACCGGCCCGGCGCTCGAGGACCTGTGGAAGGTGCTCCGGACGCTGGCCGAGGGCGGCCTGACCGACGCCGAACGCGACGTGGCCGTGCAGAACTTGGTGGGCGTGGCCCCGCTCAAGTTCGAGACCGCGGCGGCCGTCGCGAGCACCCTCGCCGACCAGGTCGAGCAGGAGCTGCCGGACGACTTCCAGGCGCAGTTGTACGCCCGGCTGGCCGACACCGGCACGGTGGAGGCGACTTCGGCCGTGGTCAACGCCTTCCCCGGGGACCGGCTGGTGACGGTCCTGGTGGGCGACGCCGGGCAGATCGCGGAGCCGGTGCGGGCGCTGGGCATCGGCGCGGTGACCGTGGTCGCCAACTGACCCGGTGACCAGGGCCCCGGAGGGGCCGTGGGCCGCGGGGCCCCGGTGGTATGACCACCGGGGCCCTTGTTGCGTCATATGTCCGGTTCGGGAGGGTGGTTGCCCGAATGCCCCGTGGCGTACGCCACAAAAACCCGTGTCTGTTTGGTGATTGTCCGACCATCCGCCTAGCGTCAACCTCGCTGTCCGTCAGCTGTAACAGCCGCACCCGCGGCACCGGACAGCGATCGCCGAGTCCCCGTCAGGCGCGAGCCTGGGGAGCCGGGGACCCACATCAGTCCCTGGGGTGAATCGGACCGCCTCGCCAGAGGCAGCCCGTAGGAGACCTTCCTGCTCCGAACCCGTCAGCTAACCCGGTAGGCGAGAAGGAAGGAAAGGATCAGCCCCTTCATGGCGTTTGGCAGTCGTGCCGCCGGCAAGCACCGCGGTCCCAGCCGTCTGAGCCGCAAGAGCGCGAACATGGCCGGCATAGCCGCCCTCGCGACCACCGGCGTCGTCGGCACCCTCGCCGGTCCGGCCTTCGCCGCGACCGAAGCAGAGCCCCGCGGCCTCGAGGACACCGGGCTGAACGCCGTCGTCGTCGCCGACGACCTGGCCGGCCAGATCGAGGCCCAGGCCGCGTCGCAGAAGGCCGCCGCCGAGATCGCCGCCGCCAAGGCCAAGGCCGAGGCCGACGCCCGCCAGCGGGCCGCCGAGGCCAAGGCGAAGGCCGAGGCCCGCGCCAAGGCCGAGCGCGAGGCCAAGGAGCGCGCCGCCCGCGAGGCCGAGCGCAAGCGCCTGCTGACCTTCGTCGCCCCGGTCGCCAACTCCTACGTCAGCACCGGCTACCTCAGCGGCGGCTCGATGTGGTCCTCCGGCCACCACACCGGCATCGACTTCCACGCCGCCTCCGGCACCTCGGTCCACGCGGTGGGCACGGGCGTCGTCGTCGAGGCCGGCTGGGGCGGCGCCTACGGCAACAACATCGTCATCAAGATGCTGGACGGCACGTACACTCAGTACGGCCACCTCTCGGCCATCCAGGTCTCGGTCGGCCAGCAGGTCACCCCGGGCGACCAGATCGCGCTGTCGGGCTCCACGGGCAACTCCAGCGGCCCGCACCTGCACTTCGAGGCCCGTACCGGGCCGGACTACGGCTCGGACATCAACCCGATCACGTACCTGCGCTCGCACGGCGTCAACGTCTGACCCGGCCCGCACGCTTCCCGAAGGCCCCGGCTCCCCGAGCCGGGGCCTTCGGCGTGTCCGCCGGCCCGGAGCCGGCCGGCGGGTGCCCGGCGGTGCGCCGCCCCGCCCCGTGGGCGGCGGGCAAAAAGAGTTCCGTATTTCCGCAGCCGCTCGGGAATTGCCGCTTTCTGCAATAGAGTCGCAGAACGTACGCGACCCGTACGTCGCCCGAGCGAGTTTCGCGGACAACAAGCGGAGGTCCGGTCATGCGCATTCCCGCGCACGCGGTATGCACGGCAATCCGCGACGACATCGTCGCGGGCGTGTTCGAGCGCGGCGCCAGACTCACCGAGGAACTGCTCGCCCGCCGGTACGGGGTCTCCCGGGTGCCGGTCCGCGAGGCGCTGCGCACCCTGGAGTCCGAGGGCTTCGTCGTCACCCGCCGGCATGCCGGCGCCTGCGTGGCCGAGCCGACCGAGCAGGAGGCCGGGGACCTGCTGGAGATGCGCACCCTCCTGGAGCCGCTGGGCGCCGCCCGGGCCGCGCAGCGGCGCACCGACGCGCACCTGAAGGTGCTGCGCGGGTTGGTCCGGCTCGGCCAGGAGCGGGCCCGCCGGGGCGAGGGGGAGGACCTGCGGGCCCTGGGCGGCTGGTTCCACGACACGCTGGCCCAGGCTGCCGGCAGCCCGGCCCTGACCGCGCTGCTGACCCAGCTGCGGCACAAGATCGCCTGGATGTACGCGGTGGAGACCCCGGCCCGGCCGGTCGAGTCCTGGGCGGAGCACGGCGCGATCGTGGACGCGGTGGCCCGGGGCGACGCGGACCGGGCCCGGGCGCTGGCCGCCGCCCACATGACGCGGGCCGTGGCGGCGCACCGGCTGCGCCGGACCGCCGGCGGGGGAGTGCCGCGCGAACGCGCCTGGAGCGGTCGGTGAGGGTTCGGCAACCTGCCGTACACACCCGGCGCGACGACAATTAACAGGGCCGGTATACAAAGAGGTGCCGGACCCTCATGAAAAGGCTCCGGCGACCCCGGCCGATAATTCCGGCCGGCGGTTCGGAATTCTGCTGTCCGGAAATGGCCGGTCATTCACGGGGCCGTGGCGCGGGGTGTCGGATATTCGTCCGTCCGGAAATGCCCGCTGCGGGGAAATCCGCCGAGGGGTCGCCCCGCCCCCGGAGCGCCGGCCCGGAAACGACGGAGCCGCGGCGCCCTCGTGGGGTGCCGCGGCTCGCGCGAAGTGGCCGTACGCGGGGTGTGCGTGCGGATCAGACGGTCTCGGGAAGCTCCTCGAGACCCTCGGCGACCAGCTTGGCGAGGCGGTCCAGCGCGGCCTCCGCGCCCTCGGCCTCCGACGCCAGGACGATCTCCTCGCCGCCCTGGGCGCCCAGGCCCAGCACCGCGAGCATGGAGGCGGCGTTGACGGGGTCGCCGCCGGCCTTCGCGATGGTCACCGGGATACCGGAAGCGGTCGTCGCCCGGACGAAGATCGAGGCGGGACGAGCGTGCAGGCCCTCGGCCCAGCCGACGTTGACGCGGCGCTCTGCCATGGTGATGCCCTTCAGGTTCTACGGGTTGTCTAGACCAGTCTCTCACGACCGCCGGAAGCATCCGACCGACCTTCGGCCCTAAAACGTCCGCCGTTCGACCCGTCCAAGCTTGCCCTGGTTCGCCCCGTAACGCCTCGCTCGCCGCGCGCGCGTGCCCCGAGCCGGTGCGCCGTACGCTTGGGCCCATGCGGACACCGTCGGATCCCTCGTACCCGGCCCACTGGGAAGCGGACGTGGTGTTGCGCGACGGCGGCACGGCCCGGATCAGGCCCATCACCACCGAGGACGCCGGCCGGCTGGTCAGCTTCTACGAGCAGGTCTCGGACGAGTCGAAGTACTACCGCTTCTTCGCGCCCTACCCCCGGCTCTCCGCCAAGGACGTGCACCGCTTCACCCACCACGACTACGTCGACCGGGTCGGGCTGGCCGCCACCGTCGGGGACGAGTTCATCGCCACCGTCCGCTTCGACCGGATCGGCCCCGACGGCCGGCCCGCCTCCGCCCCCGCCGAGGAGGCCGAGGTCGCCTTCCTCGTCCAGGACGCGCACCAGGGCCGCGGGGTGGCCTCCGCACTCCTCGAACACATCGGCGCGGTCGCCCGGGAGCGCGGCATCCGGCGCTTCGCCGCCGAGGTGCTGCCCGCCAACAGCAAGATGATCAAGGTGTTCACCGACGCCGGGTACACCCAGAAGCGCAGCTTCGAGGACGGCGCGGTCCGCCTCACCCTCGACCTGGAGCCCACCGCGGAGTCGCTGGCCGTCCAGCGCGCCCGCGAACAACGCGCCGAGGCGCGCTCGGTGCAGCGGCTGCTCTCGCCCCGCTCGGTCGCCGTGATCGGGGTCAGCCGCGAGCCGGGCGGGGCCGGCCGGGCCGCCCTGCGCAACCTCCGCTGCTCCGGCTTCACCGGCGCGCTGTACGCGGTCAACCGGGCCCTGCCCGAGCCGGACCCGGCCGCTCCGGCGCCGGAGCTGGACGGCGTACCCGCCCACCGCTCGCTGGCCGGGCTCGAGGGCCCGGTGGACCTCGCGGTGGTGGCGGTGCCCGCCGACCGGGTGCCGGAGGTGGTGGCCGACTGCGGCGAGCACGGCGTCCAGGGCCTGGTCGTGCTCTCCGCCGGATACGCCGAGAGCGGCCCCGAGGGTCTGGAGCGGCAGCGCGAACTGGTCCGCCAGGCCCGCTCGTACGGCATGCGGCTGATCGGCCCCAACGCCTTCGGCCTCATCAACACCGCCCCCGGCGTCCGGCTGAACGCCTCGCTGGCCCCGGCCTCGCCCGAGCCGGGACGGATCGGCCTCTTCGCCCAGTCCGGGGCGATCGGCATCGCCCTGCTGGCCGGTCTGGTGCGGCGCGGTGCGGGCCTGTCCTCCTTCATCTCCGCGGGCAACCGCGCGGACCTCTCCGGCAACGACTTCCTCCAGTACTGGTACGAGGACCCGGCCACCGACGTGGCCCTGCTCTACCTCGAAACCCTCGGCAACCCGCGGAAGTTCACCCGGCTGGCCCGGCGCACCGCCGCCGTCAAGCCGGTCGTGGTGGCCAAGGGCGGCCGGCACTCCGGGGTCACCCCGGCCGGGCACACCGTCCCCGAGACCCGGCTGCCCGACGCCACCGTCACCGACCTGCTGCGGCAGGCCGGGGTGATCCGGGTCGACACCGTCACCGAGCTGGTGGACGTGGGCCTGCTGCTGGCCGACCAGCCGCTGCCGGCCGGGCCCCGGGTGGCGATCCTCGGCAACTCCGAATCCCTCGGGCTGCTCACCTACGACGCCTGCCTGACGGAAGGGCTGCGCCCGGCCGCACCGCTCGACCTGACCACCGCGGCCACCGCCGAGGACTTCCGGTCCGCCCTCGGCCGCGCCCTGCGGGACCCGGCCCACGACGCGGTGATCGTCACGGCCATCCCCTCGGTGGGCGAGACCACCCTCACCGAGCAGCTGGCCGAGGCCCTGCGCGCCGCGGCGGCCGGGGCCCCGGACAAGCCGGTCGCGGTGGTCCAGGTCGAGCTGGGCGACCTGGCCGAGGCCCTGGCTGCCGCCGCGGCCTCCGGCCCGGGCGCGGGTACGGCGCAGACGGCAGCCGGTACGACGGACCCAGCCGCCGGGACGACGCCTCCGGCCGCGGGTACGAAGCCGCCGGCCGGGACGGGCGGGACGCCCGCGGCGGAGCCGACCGGCGCCCCCGGGTCGGCCGTGGCGGCCGAGGTGGCCGCGGCGATCGACGCCGTCGTGGCGGCCAGGACCCCCGTGACCGCCGAGGTCGCCGCCGCCGTCGAGGCGGTGCTGCGGCCCGCCCCCGCCGGCCCGATCCCCGCCTACCCCGCCGCCGAGCGGGCGGTGCGCGCCATGGCCGAGGCCGTCCGGTACGCCCAGTGGCGCCGGGCCACCGCCGACGCCGGGCAGGTGCCGGAGTACGAGGACATCGACACGGCCGGCGCGGCCGCCCAGCTCGAAGCCCTGCTGGCGACCGAGCAGCCGGAGCCGACCGGTGGCGCCCGGGCCGCCGGCACCACCCTCCCCGAGGCCGAGGCGCACGCCCTGCTCGCCCGGTACGGCATCCGGGTGCGCCCCACCCTGCCCGCCGCCGGCCCCGACGAGGCGGTGGCCGCCGCGGCCCGGCTCGGCTACCCGGTGGCCCTCAAGACCACCGCCCCGCACCTGCGGCACCGGGCCGACCTGGGCGGCGTCCGCCTCGACCTGGCCAACGAGACCGCGCTGCGGCGGGCGTACGGCGAGCTGACCGCCCTGCTCGGCAAGCCGGCCGAGCTGCTGCCGGTCGTCCAGGCGATGGCGCCGCGCGGGGTCGACACGGTCATCCGCTCGGTGATCGACCCGGCGGCCGGCGCCGTGCTCTCCTTCGGCCTCGCCGGGGTCGCCTCCGAGCTGCTGGGCGACACCGCGCACCGGTTGGTACCGGCCACCGACCGGGACGCCGCCGCGCTGATCCGGTCCATCCGGGCGGCGCCGCTGCTCTTCGGCTGGCGGGGCAGCGCACCGGTCGACACCCGGGCCCTGGAGGAGCTGCTGCTGCGGCTGTCCCGGCTCGTCGACGAGCACCCCGAGGTGGCGGGGGTCACCCTCGAGCCGGTGGTGGTCGCGACCGAGGGGGTCTCGGTACTCAGCGCGCAGGTGCGGATCTCCCGCCCGCCCGCCCGCACCGACCTCGGCCCCCGCACCCTGCCCAACTACTGACCCGCCGGCGGCCGGCGGTCCGGGGCCCGGCGGCCCCGCGCCGCCCCCGCCCCGGAGCGGCCGAAGCGCCTCGTCCGGGCCTTAAGATGGACCCCATGGCGAAATCCGGTACGACGACCCAGGGGCTGCGCGCAGCGATCGAGCGCAGCGGCTACTACCCGGCCCTCGTGGCCGAGGCGGTGGAGGCCGCGGTGGGCGGCGAGCCGATCTCGTCGTACCTGGTCCACCAGGAGACGACCTTCGACTCCAATGAAGTCCGCCGCCACGTCACCGTCCTGGTCCTGACCGGCAACCGCTTCATCGTCAGCCACACCGACGAGCAGGCCGCCGACGCGGGCTCGCCCTCGCCGTACGCCACCACCTCCACCGAGTCCGTCAAGATCGGCGCGATCTCGTCGGTCGTGGTCAGCCGCGTCGTGGCGAACCCGGAGTCCTACACCCCGGGCACCCTGCCCCGCGAGGTCGTCCTGACCATCGGCTGGGGCGCGGTCACCCGGATCGACCTGGAGCCGGCCGCCTGCGGCGACGCGAACTGCGACGCCGACCACGGCTACACCGGCAACAACACCGCCGACGACCTCAGCCTGCGGGTCAGCGAGGCCGGCGACGGCCCCGAGGCCGTCCGGCAGACGCTGGCCTTCGCCCAGGCCCTCTCGGAGGCCACGGCCGCCAGCTCGGCCGGCTCCCGCTGATGGTCCACTCCGCCTGGCAGGACGAGCCGGCGCTCCTCGACCTCGGTGACGCGCCGGTGCCGCAGTACGGCTCGGGTTCGCTGGCCGACCTGCTGCCCACCCTGGCCGCCGGCCTCGGCGTGCCCGGGATGACCGCGACCATCGGCGAGCTCACCCCCGCCGACCGCAACTGCGTCTTCCTCATAGACGGGCTCGGCTGGGAGCAGATCAAGGCCCACCCGGACGAGGCCCCGTACCTGACCTCCCTGCTCGGCACCTCGCGCGGCGGCACCGGCCGTCCGCTGACCGCCGGTTTCCCCGCCACCACCGCGACCTCGCTGGCCTCGGTGGGCACCGGCCTGCCGCCGGCCCGGCACGGCCTGCCCGGGTACGCCGTCCGCAACCCGGCCACCGGCCAGCTGATGAACCAGCTGCGCTGGCGGCCCTGGACCGACCCGCACGCCTGGCAGCCGTACCCGACGGTCTTCGCGGCGGCGGACGCGGCGGGGGTGGCCACCGCGCAGGTGTCCTCCCCGGACTTCCAGCACACCCCGCTGACCAAGATCGCGCTGAGCGGCGGCAGCTTCCTCGGCCGGATGACCGGCGAGGAGCGGATGGACCTGGCGGCCCGGCGGCTCGCCGCCGGCGACCGCTCGCTGGTCTACACGTACTACAGCGAACTGGACGGCGCCGGCCACCGGCAGGGCGTCGACTCGGACGCCTGGCGCGGCCAGCTGATGTACGTGGACCGGCTGGTGCAGCGGCTGGCGGAGCAACTGCCGCCGCGCTCGGCGCTCTACGTCACCGCCGACCACGGCATGGTGGACATTCCCTTCGACGAGGAGTCGCGCTACGACTTCGACGAGGACTGGGAGCTGAGCGCCGGGGTCGCGCTGCTCGGCGGCGAGGGCCGGGCCCGGCACGTCTACGCGGTACCGGGCGCCGAGGCCGACGTCCTGACGGTGTGGCGGGAGGTGCTGGGCGACCGCTTCTGGGTCGCGAGCCGCGAGGAGGCGCTGGCCCTGGGATGGTTCGGCCGTCCCGGCGACTGCGACGAGCGGGTCCTCGGCCGGATCGGCGACGTCATCGCCGCCGCCCGCGACGACGTGGCGATCATCGCCTCGCGCACCGAGGTCAACGAGTCCGCCCTCACCGGTATGCACGGCTCCATGACCCCCGCGGAGCAGCTGGTGCCGCTCCTCGAAGTCCGCTCCTGACCCCGTCCGCTCCCTGCCCCGACCCGAAAGGCCTGCGCCTCCCCATGCCCGAACTCGCCTTCTTCTCCGGCACGATGGACTGCGGGAAGTCGACGCTGGCGCTGCAGATCGAACACAACCGGTCGGCGCGCGGGCTGCAGGGGCTGATCTTCACGCGCGACGACCGGGCGGGTGAGGGCAAGCTCTCCTCGCGCCTGGGGCTGGTGACCGACGCGGTGGAGGCGGGGCCCGGCCTGGACCTGTACGCGTACGTGGTGGAGCAGTTGTCTCGGGGCGGCAAGGTCGACTACGTGATCGTGGACGAGGCGCAGTTCCTGGCCCCCGGCCAGATCGACCAGCTGGCCCGGATCGTCGACGACCTGGACCTGGACGTCTTCGCCTTCGGCATCACCACCGACTTCCGCACCAAGCTGTTCCCCGGCTCCCAGCGCCTGATCGAGCTCGCCGACCGGGTCGAGACCCTTCAGGTCGAGGCCATGTGCTGGTGCGGCGCCCGCGCCACCCACAACGCCCGCACGGTGGGCGGCGTGATGGTCGTCGAGGGCGAACAGGTCGTGGTCGGCGATGTGAACCAGGCCGCTGAGGTCGGCTACGAAGTCCTCTGCCGCCGCCACCACCGCCGCCACATGACCTCCGCCACCTCCCGCTCCGGCTCCCTCTCCCCGGACGTCCTCCCGGTGGCTTCCACCTGAGTCCCCGGCCGGCCCCGGCGCGAGGCCCGGGTCCGGGCGGGTCAGGGGCGGGCGGCCGGTACCCGGGTGCGGCGGTGGGGGTCGTCGGGGATGTTGCCGGTCAGGGCGCGGGCGGTGGCCGGGAGGTGCGGCAGCCGACGGGTGAGCAGGGCGGCGGCGCAGGCCAGGTAGAGCCAGGTGAGGAGGGTGCGGGCGGACTCGCCGGGGAGGGCGAACTGCACCGCGAAGAGGGCGAAGAGCCCCAGCGCCTGCCACGGCCGGAAGCGCAGGTCGAGCAGGACCACCACGGCCAGCAGCGTCTGCGCGGCGGTCAGTGCCACCTCGTCCACCTGCCGGGTGACCAGCGGCAGGGACCAGCCGCCGCCGCCCAGCGCGTGCGCCAGCGGCAGGCAGCCGACCAGCAGGGTCCACTGGTTGACCTTGCTGGAGAGCAGCGCCCCGAGCCCGTCGTCGGCCCGCAGCCGCCAGGCGAAGACCACCGCGACGATCAGCTCCGGCGCCTCCGAGGCCAGCGGCGCCAGCCACTGCACCAGCAGGAAGCGGTCGATGCCGAGCGAGGCACCGGCCTCCACCAGGCCGTTGGCGAAGGGCTCGGCACAGGCGAAGATCACCGCCGCCGCGGCCGCGAAGAGCACGGCGGTGACGGTCCGCCGCCGGGCCGCGGGCAGCTCGGCCAACCGCGCCGGCACCCCGGCCAGCTCCTCCAGCTCGGCCGAGCTGCACCGGCCGATCCGGTAGAGGTAGTACCCGTACCAGGGGATCATCAGCAGCGGGACGTACCAGCCGATCTCCCGCGCGAGCGGCATCACGAAGGCGGCCACCGCGGCCACCCCGAGGAAGGCCACGTCGATGCGCCGGTGCGGCGCCAGCGTGATGGTGCCGGTGGCCGGGCCGGCGGCCGGTCCGCGGACCAGGCGGCGGGCCGCGAGCGTGGCGGCCAGCGCCACCAGCGGCCAGCCCACACCCACCAACAGCCGGTTCGCGCCGGTCATGTTGGCCGCCGCGTACGCCGCGTACTCCGGCCGGGAGCCGGCCGCGTACGCGAAGTACAGGTCCACGGCGTACTCCGGCAGTACCGCGATGAAGGCCAGCAGGGCCAGCGCCAGCGCGCCCGAGATGTCGGCCCGGGCGGTCTCGGCGGCCCACATCAGCAGCAGCGCCGAACACAGCACCCCGAGCCCGAACACCGCGGTCGCCGGACCCGGGGAGAGCTCGGTGCCGGTCAGCCGGACGACCACGGCGGGCAGGGCACCCGCGCAGGCCGCGCCGATCCGGCGGGCTACGGCGGCGGAGGGGGGTGGCTGGCTCACGGGCCGCACGCTAACCCCGGCCGCCGGGCCGGGCCGCCGCGACGGGCCGCGCAGGGTACGGGCAGACCGGGGCGGCGCAACCCGTGTCGCGCATCCGGGTGAGCCCGGACGCGTCGCAGCTGACTCTGCTGTGATCATCCGCTTCTACTGGTGGTGGCCTCTCGCCCCACCGGCGGACCGCGATCGGCGGTCCGTTCCGGTTCCCTCGTCGCATTCCTCGCGGAGGAAACCACCGTGCCTGTTTCCCGTTGCATGCCCGCGGCCCTGGTCGTGGCTGCCGTCACCGCCTCCTGTCTCGTACCGGCCGCGCCGGCCCTCGCGGACTCCCCGGGCCTGCGGCTCTCCCAGCCGTACGTGCCCTCGATCGCCCCGGGCCACACCGGGCGGGTCGAGATCCTGGCAGCCACCTCGGCCGAACCGGCCGAGGGCGGCACCATCCGGATCATCGCACCGGAGCGGACCTCGTTCCCGGAGGCGGGGATCTACTGGAACGGCCGCCGCGCCTCGGTCCCCTGCGACCGTTCGGCCGACGCGCGCAGCCTGGTCTGCGAGACGGGGGACCGGGCCGGTTACGCCTTCCCCGCGGAGCAGCGGACCAGCCTCGGGGTGACCGTACGGGTGGACGCCGACGCCCCGGAGGGCACGACCCTCGGCGGCGGCGAGTTCGCCGCGGGCGGCGACGGCACGCTGTACGCGGTCGCCACCCCCGTCACCGGCCCGCAGGGCGAGCCGGGCGAGAAGGGCGACAAGGGGGACCAGGGCCCGCACGGGCCGAAGGGCCCCAAGGGCGACAAGGGCCACGACGGCAAGCACGGGCACGACGGCAAGCCGGGTCACCACGGCAAGCCCGGCCGCCCCGGCCCGCCCGGACCCCAGGGCCCGAAGGGCGACAAGGGCGACCGCGGCGACACCGGCCCGCAGGGCCCCCAGGGACCGCACGGCCCGAAGGGTCCGAAGGGCCACCAGGGGCCGCAGGGTCCCCAGGGTCCGCACGGCCCGCAGGGTCCCCAGGGTCCGGAGGGTCCGCGCGGGCCGGAGGGCCCCCGTGGTCCGGAGGGCCCGACCGGTCCGGCCGGCGGCCCGCAGGGACCGAAGGGCGACAAGGGCGACCGGGGCGAGAAGGGCGACCACGGCGACCGGGGTCCGACGGGTCCCCGGGGCGACCGCGGACCGCAGGGTCCCGAGGGTCCCCGCGGCCCGCAGGGACCGGCCGGCGGCCCGCAGGGACCGCGCGGTGAGAAGGGCGACAAGGGCGACCGCGGTCCGGTGGGACCGAAGGGCGACCGGGGTCCGGTGGGCCCGCACGGCCCCCAGGGCCCCAAGGGCTCGAACGGCCACGCCGGTCCCAAGGGCGACCGGGGCCCCGTCGGCCCGCAGGGTCCGAAGGGCCACCAGGGCCCGCAGGGTCCCAAGGGCGACCGCGGACCGGCCGGTCCCCAGGGCCCCAAGGGCGAGTGCAAGTGCACCAAGCACGACCACAAGGGCGGCAAGGGGCACGACAAGGACAAGGGCAAGGGCCACGACAAGGGCAAGGGCGGCCACGGCAAGGACCAGGGCCAGACCACGTCCGGCAAGCCGCAGGCCCGCATCGTGTCCCGGGACGGCCGGCTGAACATCCGCTCCGGCCCCGGCACCGGGTACGCCCGGACCGGTGAGCTCAAGAACGGCTCGGTCGTGCTGATCCAGTGCAAGAAGGCCGGTCAGGAGGTCGACGGCAACGACCTCTGGTACAAGACCGCGGACGGCCGCGGCTGGATCTCCGCCCGCTACGCGGCGAACCTGAACAAGATCCCCTACTGCTGAACCGGCCCGGTGACGGGCGTGCCCCAGCAGCATCTCCTGGAGCAGGCGGTGGTCGCTGCCGCCGCCGTAGAGCCGGTCGGTCACCTCGCGGGCGGCGGTGTCGTTGTCCTCGACGTC